>JAIENF010000146.1 GCA_019751575.1 Burkholderiales bacterium | reverse complement strand
CGCGACCGGGTAGGAGAGCAGGGCCAGCATCGAGGCGAGGTTCGACAGCGCGAACAGCCGGTACGGCACCGAATTGCTGAAGGTGCGCGCGAACCAGGCCTGGACCAGCGGGCCGGTGGTCGACAGCAGCAGGTAGGGCAGGCCGATGGTGACCAGCAGCAGGCCGAGGATGCGCAGGGCCGGGTCTTCGTCGCCCGACGGCTTCCAGGACACGTCGGCGATGATCGGCAGCACCGCCAGGCTCGCCACCAGCAGGGCTATGTGGAGCCAGGCCTGCTTCTTCGGCGCGAGCCGCCGGGTGGTCCAGTCGGTGTATGCGTACCCTGCGAGAAGCACGCTCTGGAAGAACACCAGGCAGGTCGTCCATACCGCGGAGGAGCCGCCGAACCAGGGCAGGATCTGCTTGGCGATCAGCGGCTGCACCAGGAACAGCAGGAACGCGCTGAAAAAGATCGTTACGGCATAAAGGTACATCGGGTGTCCTTGGTTTCGGAGGGCGCGTCCACGGTCGCCAGCCCGGCTGCCTGCGGCAAACCCCGTATTATATGGGGTGTCTCAACGCACGAACCGTGCGAAAGGTTCACATGGCGTCATATCCGGAATTGAAGGGCAGGACGGTGGCGATCACCGGCGCGGCATCGGGCATCGGCGCAGTGGCCGCGCGCGAGTTCGCCGCGCAGGGGGCGAAGGTGGCGCTGGTCGATATCGCGCGTGCCGAGGCCGAGGCGCTGGCCGCCGGGTTGCGCGCGGCCGGGTACACGGCCTCGCATGTGCACTGCGACATTTCCGACGAAGCCTCGGTGCAGGCGGCCATCGCGGCGGTGACCGGCGCCTTCGGTGGCCTCGACGTGCTGGTGAACTGCGCCGGCGGCTACACGAAGATGCTGAACATCGAGCAGATGCCGGTCGAGGAATTCGACACGGTGATCGCGCTCAACCTGCGCGGCACCTTCCTGATGTGCAAGGCGGCGATCCCGCCGCTGAAGGCCTCCAGGGCCGGGCGCATCATCAACATCGCGTCGATCTCCGGGCGTACCGTGCATGCGACCTCGTCGCCGGCCTATGGCGCGGCCAAGGCCGGCGTGATCCAGCTCACCCGCTTCCTCGCCTGGGAACTCGGGCCGCACAACATCACGGCCAACTCGATCGCGCCGATCACCACCCTGACCCCGCGCGTGGCCGCGCTGCGCACGCCGGAGCAGGTCGAGCAGATGGCGTCGACCATCCCGCTGCGCCGGCTGGCCGAGCCGATCGACCATGTGAACGCGATGCTCTGGCTCGCGTCCGATGCCGCGAGCTACATCAACGGCGTGTCCCTCGACGTCAACGGCGGCCGGGTGATGTTCTGAGCATGGCGTCCGCGCTGGCCGGCAGGCAGTTCCACAACCAGCCCGAGAAGAGCCACCTGCACGGCTTCCTGGTCGACCTGTGGGACGAAGTCCGACAGGGCACCGGCGGTGCGCTCGACATCACCGTCCATGCGCAGAACGCCGGCATCCCGGGGTCCGATCCCGCGGCGCTGAAGATGCTGATCGCCGGCGAGGTCGAGTTCATCGTGCTGATGGGCGGGCTGCTCGGCGAGGTGGTGCCGGCGGCCGGCATCCAGGGCCTCCCGTTCGCCTTCACCAGCCAGGCGCAGGTGCGCGCGGCCGACGGCGGGCCGCTGGGCGAGTACCTGCGCCGCGAGATGCTCGCCGCCGGCATCCGCGGCTTCCGCGGCGGCCTGATGGAGAACGGCTTCCGCCACATCGTGATGCGCGAGAAGCCGATCCGCGCCGTCGAAGACCTCGCCGGCGTGCGCATGCGCGTGCCCGACAGCCCGCTGTTCATCGACACCTTCACCGCGCTCGGCGCGACGCCGGTGGTGGCCAACATCAGCGAACTGTATTCGTCGCTGGCGAGCGGCCGGGTCGACGGCCAGGAGAACCCGCTGGCGGTGTGCGAGGTGAACCGGCTGTACGAGGTCACCCGCTACGTGAGCCTGACCAGCCACATGTGGTCGGGCTTCAACCTGATCGGCAACCTCGGCTTCGTGCAGCGGCTGCCCGAGGCGACGCAGGCGCTGGTCGAACGCGCGGTGGCGAAGCACGTGGCGCGCCAGTGCGCGTACACCGACGCCTTCAACCACGACCTGGAGCGCGGGCTGGCCGACCGCGGGATGGTCTTCAACACCGCGGACGTGGCCGGCTTCCGGCGCGCGCTGTCCGCCGACTTCTACCAGCGCGCGAAGGACCGTTTCGGGCGCACTGCATGGACGCTGCTCGAGGATTCGGTCGGCAGGCTGGGCTGAACGGACGCCCCGCACGGTGGCGCCCGCCGGCCCGGCGCACGATCACTCGAGCTTGATGTTCGCGGCCTTCGCCACCCGCGTCCATTTGGCGATCTCGTCGCGGATGTACTGGGCGAACTGGTCGGGCGTGGTGCTGGCTGCGGTCATCCCGACCTTGAGCAGGCCGGCCCTCACTTCGGCCGTCGCCAGCGTCTTGACGAGGTCGCCGTTCAGGCGATCGATCACCGGCCGTGGCACGTTGGCCGGGGCGACCACGCCCCACCAGCTCACCACGTCGAAGCCGGGCAGTGTTTCGGCCACGGTAGGCAGGTTGGGCAGTTCTTCGGACCGGGTCAGCCCGGTCACCGCGAGCGCGCGCACCCGGCCGTTCTGGATATGCGGCAGGGCGGTGGTCACCGTGGGCAGCATGAACGCGATCTCGCCGGCGACCACGCCCGCCAGTGCGGGCGGGCTGCCGCGGAAGGGCACGTGCACGGTGTCGACCTTCGCCATCGTGTTGAGCAGCGCCGCGGCGAGGTGCTGCGAACTGCCGGGCCCGGCCGAACTGTAGTTGAGCTGGCCCGGCTTGCTGCGCGCCAGGGCGATCAGTTCCTTTACCGACTTCGCCGGAACCGACGGATGCACGACCACCACGTTGGCGGTGGTGCTCACCAGGGACACCGGCGAGAAATCCTTCACCGGATCGTAGGGGAGCTTGGCATACAGCGCCGGGTTCACGCCGTGGGTCGAGATGTTCGCCAGCAGCGCGGTGTAGCCGTCGGGTGGCGACTTGGCGGTGATCTCGGCGCCGAGCGCCCCTCCGGCACCCGGACGGATGTCCACCACCACCGGCTGGCCGAGCAGTTCGCTCCAGCGCGGGGTGAAGATGCGCGCGATGACGTCGGTCGCGCTGCCGGCCGCCTGCGCGACGACCAGCCGCACCGGCTTCGCGGGGAAGGCCTGCGCGATGGCCGCCTGCGGCAGCGCCAGCAGGGCGCCGGCACCGGCAATGACGGTGGCGGCGGCGAGGGACGGACGGACGGTGCGCCGGGTCTCGGCGGGGGACGGCAGGTGCGGCATCGTGGCTCCTCCAGGGGATGGGGTCGTTGCAGGCCCGTCGCCTCTTGCGGGCGGGGCGGGCCGGTGGTTCAGGGTTGCATCATGACAGCGCAAGCAGCCGGCGGGTGGCCTGCGCCGCTTCGCGCGTGACCTCGGCCGGCGGCCGGGCCCACAGCGCCGGATTCGGCGCCTCGAAACTCAGGTATCCGCCGTAGCCCTTCTCGCGCAGCAGGTCGAACACCCCCTGCCACTGCACGATGCCCTGCCCGGGAATGAGCCGGTCGGTCGGCCGGCGCTGTCCGGGCGGCGGACCCGCGGGCACGTCGCTGTACTGGAAGGTGAAGATCTCTTCCGGCGCGACATGCGCGAAGCCGCGGCCGGGCGAGCCGCTGCGCTGCAGGTGGTAGGCATCGATCAGCAGCCCGGCCGCCGGATGCCCGGCCTTCGCGATGATCTCGCGCGCGACCTCCAGGTGGTTGATCACGTCGTGCTGCGAATTGAACTCGAGCGCGAGGCGCAGCCCGTGGTCGGCGGCGATCTGCGCGGCCTCGCGCAGCGACAGTGCAGCCTGCGCCAACGTGCCGGCATTCTGGCCCGGGGCGGTCATGATCATCGGACAGCCCATCGCCACGGCATTCGTGCAGGTCTCGACGAACACGTCGAACAGCCGGCGCCGTTCGTCGCCGTCCGCGAACAGCAGGCCGTACTCGGTGCCCAGCACGGCGATCTTCATGCCGCTCGCCTTCACCATGTCGAGCACCTGTGCGTTGCTCATGCCGCCGTCGTGGCATCGGGTGAAGTCGATCCGGCGCAGCTCCATCGCATCGAAGCCGCCGTCGCGCGCGGCCGCCAGCGCATCGCCAAGCGGCGTGGTGTCGATCGACCAGGTATGGAGCGCAAGCCGATGTGCGAGATCGGTCATCGGGGGTCCGGGATGTGGACGGGCCTCCGCATCATACCTGTGCGGCGCGACAGGTACCTGCCGGGCCGATCGATTTGCCGGTACGCTAGCGGAATCCGTTCCCGGGCGAGGCCCCAGATGAATGCACCGACGGCTGCACCGACCATCGCTTCCGCGACGCGCGACCCGATCGCCTTCGAGCTGTTCAAGAACTCGGTGGCGGCGATCGCCGACGAGATGGCGGTCACCGTGCACCGGACCAGCTACACCTCGGTGGTGAAGAACAACATGGATTTCTCCACCGCGTTCGCCGACGGCGATGGCGTGATCGTCGCGCAGGGGCTGACGCTGTCGGGCCATCTCGGCGCGATCCCGGTCGCGCTGCAGTCGGTGATGAAGTGCTTCGAGGGCGACATCCATCCGGGCGACGTGTTCGCGATGAACGACCCGTTCGAAGGCGGCATGCACCTGCCGGACATCTTCGTGTTCCAGCCGAT
Source organism: Burkholderiales bacterium (assembly GCA_019751575.1). GTDB lineage: Bacteria > Pseudomonadota > Gammaproteobacteria > Burkholderiales > CAIKXV01 > CAIKXV01. Next base: position 18,014 of record JAIENF010000146.1, on the reverse strand, counting down.
CTTCGTGGATGGAAAGCGGCTCGCGTTTGCCTGCACCATCGCGCACCACACCGATGTCGGTGGCCGGGTGCCGGGGTCGAGCGCGGCCGACTCGACCGAGATCTTCCAGGAAGGGATCCGCATCCCGCCGATCAAGCTGTACGACCGCGGCGTGAAGAACTTCACCTTCTTCCGCATCTTCGAGGCGAACGTGCGGGTGCCGGACAAGGTGGTCGGGGACCTCACCGCGCAGCTGTCGGCCTGCTACGTGGCGGAGAAGCAGTTCCTCGAGCTGGTCGAGCGCTACGGCGCCGACACCGTCTCCTTCTTCATGAAGGAAATCAACATCTACGCCGAGCGCGTCACCCGCGCGGCGATCGAGAAGCTTCCCGACGGCGAATGGAGCTTCGAGGACTGGATCGACGACGACGGCGTCGACCGCGACAAGCCGATCCGCCTGTTCGTGACCGTGAGGAAGCACGGCGACGAGATGGAGGTCGACTACACCGGGTCCAGCCCGCAGGTGCGCGGGGCGATCAATTCGACCTACAGCTACAGCTGCGGGTCGGCCTGGACCGCCGTGCGCGCGATCCTCCCGCAGGACATCCCCAATGCCGAGGGTGCATCACGGCCGATCAAGGTCGTCGCGCCCGAGGGCACGATCGCCAACGTGATCATGCCGGGTGCCTGCGCGGCGCGCGCGATGACCGGCTTCCGGATGACCGATGCCACCTTCGGCGCGCTCGCCCAGATGCTGCCCGACAACGGCATGACGGCATCCGACGGCGGCAACACCAACGTGTCGATCGGTGGCTACTACCGCGACCGCAAGTCGTTCATCTATGTCGACTTCACCTGCGGCTCGTGGGGTGCGCGCGCCTTCGACGACGGCCATGACGGGCTGTCGCACATCAAGGGCAACATGGCCTCGCATGCGGTGGAGTCGATCGAGGCCGAGTACCCGATCCAGTTCCTGTCCTACGAATTCGTGCCGGACAAGTTCGGCCCGGGCAAGTACCGGGGCGGCGCGCCGTACAAGCGCGACTACCGCTTCCTGGAAGGCGAGGCGGTGCTGTCGGTGCGCGCCGACCGCAAGCGCTTCCCGGCGTTCGGGCTGTATGGCGGCCAGCCGGGGCGGCCGTCGGAGAACGTGCTCAACCCGGGCACGCCGCAGGAAGAGCCGTTGACCGGCAAGTTCACCCGCGCGATCCATCGCGGCGACGTGTTCCGCACGGTGCTCGCCGGGGGCGGCGGCTGGGGCGATCCGCTGGAACGCGATCCGCTGCGGGTGCTGCGCGACGTGCGCAACGAACTGCTGTCCGACGCACTCGCGCGTTCGCAGTACGGCGTGGTCATCGACCGCAAGGCCTGGGCCGTGGACGAGGCGGTGACGCAGGCGCTGCGCGCGTCTGCACGCAAGGCGCGCGGCGGTGCAGCGCTGCCCTTCGTCACCCATGCATGGCCGGCGGATTTCGACGGCACCGACATCCGCGCGATCGAGGCAGCGAAGAAATGAGCACGGTCCCCCGGCAGAACACCCCCACCTACCGTGTCGGCGTCGACATCGGCGGCACCTTCACCGACATCGTCTTCCTGTCCGAGGACGGCCGCCTGCTGACCAAGAAGATCTCGTCCAGCGTCGACAACTATGCACTGGCGATCGTGCAGGGCCTGGGCGACCTGTTCAGGGAACACGGGCTGGTCGGGCGCGATGTCGACGTGCTGCGCCATGGCACGACCGTCGGCTCGAACGCGATCCTCGAGCACAAGGGCGTGCTGACCGGGCTCATCTGCAGCGAAGGCTTCCGCGACATCCTCGAGATCCGCAACCTGCGCCGTCCGCACCTGTACAACATCGTCTGGAACAAGCCGCAGCCGCTGGTCGAGCGCTACCTGCGCCTGCCGGTGGACGAGCGCATCAACGCCCAGGGCGAGGTCGAGGTGGCACTGGACATCGCCCAGGTCGAGCAGGTGGTCGACCGGATGCTCGTCGAAGGCGTCGAGGCGATCGCGGTGTGCCTGAAGAACTCCTACCTGAACCCGGTGCACGAGTACGCGATCAAGCAGGTGATCGAGTCGCGTGCGCCCGGCCTGCCGCACTGCGTGAGCCATGACGTGCTGCCCGAGATCAAGGAGTACGAGCGCACCTCGACCACCACGGTGAATGCCTACATCCTGCCGATCGTCGAGCGCTACCTGCAGACGCTGCGCGCGAGCCTGGACGCTGCCGGCATCCACGCGAAACTGCTGCTGATGCAGAGCAACGGCGGCCTGATCACCGACGCGGAGGCCGCACGCATGCCGGTCAACATCGTCGAATCCGGACCGGCGGGCGGCGTGGTGGGTGCACAGGCGCTGGCGAAGAAGCTCGGCCTGGCGCAGATCGTCACCTTCGACATGGGCGGTACCACCGCCAAGGCCTCGATCGTCGAGGACGGCGAAGTGTCGCGTGCGACCGAGTACAGCGTCGGTGGCGGCATCATGATCGGCTCGCGTCTGCTCACCGGCTCCGGCTACCTGCTGCGCGTGCCGGCGATCGACCTGGCGGAGGTGGGGGCCGGCGGCGGTTCCATCGTGCGCGTCGATGCCGGCGGCGCGGTACGCGTCGGGCCGGACAGCGCCGGCGCCTTCCCGGGGCCGGTCTGCTACGGCAAGGGCGGCACCGAGCCGACCATCACCGACTGCAACGTGGTGCTCGGCTACATCAACCCGCAGCACCTGGTGCAGGGCGAACTGTCGCTCGACGCGTCGAAGAGCCGCAGCGCGGTGGCCGAGAAGGTCGCCGGGCCGCTCGGGTTGTCGCCGGAGCATGCGGCCTATGCGGCGTTCAAGATCGCCGGCTCGAACATGATGCGCGCGATCCGTGCGGTGTCGGTCGAGCGCGGCCGCGACGTGCGTGGCTTCTCGCTGTTCGCCTTCGGCGGCAACGGACCGCTGTTCGGCGCCGACCTCGCGCAGTCGCTGGGCATGAAGCTGGTGGTGGTGCCGCCGTCGGCCGGGCTGTTCTCGTCGTTCGGGCTGCTCTATGCCGATGTCGAGCACCACTACTCGCGCACGTTCCGTCGGGTGCTGTCGACCGCGGGCGTGTCCGACATCAATGCCGCCTGGGACAAGCTGATCGCGCATGGCCGCGCCCAGCTCGAGGCCGAGGGCTTCCCGCCGGAGCGCATCCGCATCCGCAAGTTCGCCGACATGCACTACAAGGGGCAGTCGTACGAGCTCGCCGTGCCGGCGCCGGATGCGCCGCTCGATGCGACCACCGTCCCGGTGCTGGAGGAGACCTTCGCGAAGGAGTACGAGCGTACCTACGGACACCGATCGCCGTCGTCCATCCCGATCGAGATGGTCAACATCAAGGTGATCGCGCTCGGCCTGCCCGAGCGTGCACTGGTGCCCGAGGCGCTGCACGACGTGCGTGCCGAACGGCCCGCCCCGCCGCCGCGGCAGGTCTACTTCGGACCGCAGGCCGGCTGGCAGCGGACGCCGATCCTGCGCCGGTCCGACCTGGCGAAGAAGACCGACGGGCCGCTGATCGTCGAGGACTACGATTCGACCTGCGTGGTGCCACCGGGCGCGACGGCGGAGCTGGACGCGTACGGGAACGTGCTGATCAGGTTGTAGCCTGGGCGTGGGCGGCCGGCCGCGTCCGGACCACCGGTCCTGTCGGACGGAGTCGAAGCCGCAGGCGCGTGCGCCTGCGGCTCCAGACGGTGCCGGGGGGATCAGGCTCGGCGGCGGAAGCTGCGCAAGCCCAGGGCGACAAGCCCGGTCAGCATCAGCGGCAGGCCGGCGGGAACCGGGACGACGCTGGTCTGGTTGTCACTGGTCAGCCGGAAGGTGTCGAAGGTCCACGCACCCGTGTTGTTCAGCGGATCCGCGATCAGCCGGATGCCGAGCGAGGTGTCGCCGTTGGCGAGCGCGGCATTGAACAGGGACGTTATGTCGAAGCTGAGCACGCCACCGACAGCTAGGGCGCCCGTGCCGAAGCTGCCCACGCCGCCGATCGACGCAGCCTCGTAGTCCGAGATGTCTTCGGTGTTGTTGCCGGCGTAACCGTCGACCTTGATCGTGCCGACGAACGGAAAGTCGTTCGTGCCCGGGAACAGCCCGCCCGCCTTGAACACGTTGAAGGTGACGAACGCGGACGATGCATTCGACAGGCCGACGAGGCTGTATTCCGACAGGCCGCGGACCCCTTCACTCCCGAAGCGGCCGACCTCGGCCTTGCCGGCCGGATTGCCGAAGGCACCGCCGGTGTTCGAGTGGTAGTGCGTCCCGATCGCGGTGTTGCCGCTGCTCGATGCCACCGCGAAGGTGAAGCCGTTGGTGATCGTCGCTGCCTGTGCGGCGCCGGCGAGGGCGAATGTCAGTGCAACGAAGGTGCGTGCAAGCGATCTGCTGGGATGCATGTCGTGTCTCCTCTGGGTCCATCAGGAAGTGAACGCCGAGGCTGGCCGGGTTTGGGGGTCAGACGGGCGGAAGTCCGCTTTAGTCATTCAAGCGACAAACTCAGTGTTTCACCAGGCGGGCCGGAACGCCAGCCGATCCATCGTTTTCCAGACACGAGGATCGGCCGGGAAGGACTGACCGTCCGGACAGGCAGGATCGACCTGCGAACGCGTGGGCGGCGCGGCGGGATTCGGCACAATCGCGCGGAGCGGTTAGTCTTCGCCATCCGCGACCGAGGCCTCATGACCACCGACACGAACGCCCCCTCCGACCCCGGCAACGCCTTCTGGCGCTGGTTCGACCGCAACGTGCTGTCCCTCGGACGGGACATGCGCTGGTCCTACCTGCCGCCGCTGATGGTCTACGTGGCCGCCGGGGTGTCCGGCCTGACCGGCATCGTCGGCACCTTCTTCGTCAAGGAGTACCTCGGGCTGTCGGCCGCCTTCCTCGCCGCGCTCGGCTTCTGGGCCGGCATCCCCTGGGCGCTGAAGATGCCGCTCGGGCACCTGGTCGACCTGATCTGGCGCTACAAGGCCTGGCTGGTCTGGCTCGGCGCCTCGGTGATCGCGAGCAGCCTGCTGATCATGTACGGGCTGATCGTGCATACCGATGCGATGGTCGCGATCGCATCGAAGGAAGCATGGTTCGTGACCTCGGCGCTGCTCTCGCCGGTGGGCTTCGTGATCCAGGATTGCGTGGCCGACGCGATGACCGTCGAGGCGGTGCCCCGGCTGGACGAGCAGGGCCAGCCGATCGACCCCGACAGGCGCAAGCTGATGCACACCACGATGCAGATGCTCGGCCGGGTGGCGATCATCGGCGGCACCGTGCTGGTCGGCCTGATCAACGTCTGGATGTTCCAGGATGCGGCGAAGCTGCCCGAGGCCGAGAAGGTCGCCATCTACGGCAATGTCTATGCAATGGCGCTGGTGATCCCGCTGCTGTCGGTGCTGGGCGTGATCCTCGCCGGCTTCATGAAGCGCAATGCGGTGCGCAAGCTGGCGGCGCTGGGCAAGACGCGCGAGGAGATCGCGCGCGTGCTCTACGAGACGCCGTCGGCGACCCGGCCCAACTGGTGGATCCTGGGCGGCAGCCTGGTGTTCGTCGCGATCACGCTCACCGTCGGCCTCGGTCGCTACAGCTATGGCCAGGAAATCATCTTCGCCGGCTCGATGGCGGTGATCGTGTTCCTGATGGTGCGCCTCACCCGCGAGCTGGACCCGGACGCGCAGCGCCTGCTGATCGGCACCGCGGTGGTGGTGTTCATCTTCCGAGCGATGCCCGGCCCGGGGGCGGGCGCCACCTGGTGGTTCATCGACGAACTCGGCTTCGACCAGCAGTTCCTGGCCAAGCTGTCGCTGCTCGGCAGCCTGCTCACCCTGGCCGGGATGTTCATCTTCCGCCGCTTCATCGCCGAGCACACGCTGGCGACGATCGTCGTCTTCCTCACGATCGCCGGGACGATCCTCGCGCTGCCGACGCTGGGCATGTACCACGGCCTGCACCACTGGACGGCCGCGATGACCGGCGGCGTGGTCGATGCGCGCTTCATCGCGGTGATCGACACCGCGCTCGAGTCACCGCTCGGCCAGATCGCGATGATCCCGATGCTCGCCTGGATCGCCAACTCGGCACCCGACCACCTCAAGGCCACCTTCTTCGCGGTGATGGCCTCGTTCACCAACCTGGCGCTGTCGGCCTCGCAGCTCGGCACCAAGTACCTCAACCAGGTGTTCGACGTGACGCGCCAGGTGAAGGACCCGACCGGCGCGATCAAGGTGCCGGCGGATTACAGCGAGCTGGGCATGCTGCTGGTGACCGTGATGGTGATCGGCTTCGTGCTGCCGATGCTGACGGTGGCGGTGGTGCGGATGGCACGGTTGAAGACGGCGTAGGGCAGTGTTCCCGCTGCGAAATGAGCGGGGTTCCGTGCTGGTGCCGGCTCAACCGCGGGTTCCATCCTCGAGGCCGACCGTGCTGGCGTCGTAGCCGTACACCCAGCCCGGGTCGGTCTTGTCGCGCAGCCAGTTGTTCGCGCTCGATCCCGCCTGGATGTCCGATGCGCGCGGCTTGCGGATGCGCTCGTACCTCAGGTAGGCCTCGTGCACGCCATCCTGCTCGACGCCGTCCAGGCAGCGCGCGAGGATGGCTGCGTCCTCGAGGGCGGATGCAGCGCCCTGCGCCATGTAGGGCGTCATCGGATGGCAGGCATCGCCGAGCAGCGCGATGCGTCCGTCCGACCACCTGGGCAGGGGGTCGCGCTCGAACAGCGCCCACTTGTAGACCTCGGGACACGCGTCGAGGATCGCCTGGACGTCCGGGTGGAAGCCGGCGTAGGCCGCACGCAGTTCGTCCAGGTCGCCCTTCGCCGACCAGGATTCGGGCGTGGTCCACTCGGCACGTTCGGGCACGCTGGTCACGAAGTACAGCTCGTCTCGCGCGCGGGTGACGTAGTACACCACCATGTGCCTGTCCGGCCCCCACCACTTGGTGCGCACCGGGTCGAGCGCGCGGCCGCGAAGGCGGTCGGACGCGTACGTGGTCCGATAGGCCACCCGGCCGGTGAATCGCGGCTTCTCGGGTCCGAGCAGCGTCTCGCGGACCAGGGAGTGCACGCCGTCGGCACCGATCACCGCGTCGGCCCGTACGGACGTTCCGTCCGTGAACCGGAGGTCCACGCCCTGCGGCCCCTGGTCGATCGCCGCGAGCTTCATGCCCAGGTGCACCACTGCGGAAGGCACGATGCTGGCGATCGCTGCATGCAGGTCTGCCCGATGCAGGAACAGGTAGGGTGCACCGAACGCGTGCTCGACCTCGGAGCCCAGCGGCAGGCGGCTGGTTTCGGCACCGGTGTCCCAGGTGCGGCTGATCGCGAAGTCAGCCTGGAACGCGGTCCTGCGCAACGGTTCCTCGATGCCGAGATGGCGCAGCACCTTGACTGCGTTGGGCGCCATCTGGATGCCGGCGCCGACACGGGCGAAGCGGGTCGCCTGTTCGTACACCTGCACCCTGTGCCCGGCCCGCAGCAGCAGCGCCGCGGTGGCGAGGCCGCCGATCCCGGCGCCGATGATCGCAAACGAAACTGGCTTCACAGGCTTCACTCCATGACGATCTTTGCCCGGCTGATCACCTTGCGCCACTTCTGCATTTCGCTCTGGATGTGCGCAGCGAATCCGTCCGGCGTGGTCGGCGTGATCTCGACCGTGCTGAACGCCTTGTGGATGGCCGGCTGTTGCAGCACCTTGCGGATGTCGCGCGAAAGGCGATCGACGATCGGTGCGGGCGTGCCGCCGGTCGCCAGCAGGCCGAACCAGATGGTCGATTCGTAGCCGGGTACCCCGGCCTCCTGCAGCGTGGGTACCTCGGGCGCGACTGCCGCGCGCCTCGCGCTGGTGACGCCGAGCACCCGGACGCGTCCCGCGCGCGCCTCCGACAGGCCTGCAGAGCCGAGCATGAGGTCGACATGCCCACCCATCACGTCAGCCATGGCGGGTCCGGCGCCCTTGTACGGCACGTGGATCATGTCGATGCCCGCGAGCAGCTTCAACAGTTCGCCGGCGAGGTGGTTCGACGACCCGTTGCCACCCGAGGCGAAGGTCAGTCGACCGGGCTGCCTGCGTGCCAGCGCCACCAGGTCCTTCACCGTCGTGGCCGGTACCGACGGATGCACGACCAGGTACAGCGGCGTCGTCACGCACAGGCTCAACGGCGCGAAGTCCTTCACCGGATCGTAGGGCAGCTCGCGGTTGACCGCCGGGTTGATCGCAAGGCTGGTCACGCTCCCGAACACCATGGTGTAGCCGTCGGCGGGCGCCTTGGCCGCCACCTGCATGCCGATCACCTGGGAGGCGCCCGGCCGATTCTCGACGATCACCGGTTGTCCGAGCACTTCGGCGAGGCCGGCGGCGACCGCGCGCGGGAAGCTGTCCCCCAGTCCGCCGGGCGAATAGGGCGAGATGATGCGCAGCGGTTTCACGGGGAATGCAGGGGTGGCCGGCTGTGCGAGCGAGACGGACACCCCTGCGCTCAACAGCCAGAGCGTTGCCGCAGTCGCGATCGGGAACTTCATGGTGCCTGCATTCATGTCCAGCCTCCTTTCGGATGGATCAGGACCGATCCGGTCGAGGGGCGGATCGCCCGCCTACTCGAACACACCGGTCTGGAACACCAGCCCTGCATGCTCGCGCATCGCATGGAACCGTATGCCCTCCCACCGTTCCTTCGCGACATCCAGCTCCGAGGCATGCGCGGCCAGGAACACCGGCGCATCGACCACGTCCACCGCGACGCGGTGCGCGTTCGTGCGCAGGAACCGCTTCAGCTCGTCCGCATCGTTCGACGTGACCCAGCGCGCGATCCGGTAGCGGCTCTGGGTCAGGCGCGGCTTCACGCCGTATTCATGCTCGAGCCGGTGCGCGACCACCTCGAACTGCAGCTGTCCGACGGCACCGAGCAGCAGCGGCCCCCCGGTCTCGGGCCGGAACACCTGGATCGCACCCTCTTCGCCGAGCTGCAGCAAGCCCTTGCGCAGCTGCTTGGCACGGATCGGGTCGGCGACCTCGACTTCCTGGAACAGTTCCGGCGCGAAGAAGGGCAGGCCGGTGAACTGCAGCATCTCGCCTTCGGTCAGCGTGTCGCCGAGCTGCAGCAGGCCGTGGTTGGGCAGGCCGATGATGTCGCCGGGCCAGGCCTCTTCCAGCAGGTCGCGTCGCTGCGACAGGAAGGACATCGCGTTGCTGGTGCGGATCTCTTTCCCACTGCGGCAGATCTTCAGTTTCATGCCGCGCTCGAAACGTCCCGAGCAGACGCGGATGAACGCGATCCGGTCGCGGTAGGCCGGGTCCATGTTCGCCTGCACCTTGAACACCACGCCGGAGAACGCGGGCTCGGACGGTTCCACCGTGCGCTGGATCGCCGGGCGCGAGCCGGGCGGCGGGGCGAGCTCGACCAGTGCATCCAGCACCTCGCGCACGCCGAAGTTGTTGATCGCCGAGCCGAACAGGGCAGGCGTCTGGCGTGCATCGAGGAAGGCCTCGCGGTCGAACGCCGGTGCAGCCCCCTGCAGCAGTTCGATCTCCTGCCGGGCCTGCACGAACGCTTCGCCGAAGCGCGTGGCGCATTCCGGGTTGTCGATGCCGTTGATCACTTCGTCGTCGTCGCGCGCGCGGTCTTCGCCGGCGCGGAACACGCGCATCGAGTCGTGGCGGATGTCGAACACGCCGCCGAAGCGCTTGCCCATGCCCACCGGCCAGGTGAACGGGATCACCGGCATGCCCAGTGCGCGCTCGATCTCGTCGATCAGGTCGAGCGGATCCTTCACCTCGCGGTCCATCTTGTTCACGAAGGTGACGATCGGGGTGTTGCGTGCGCGGCAGACTTCCAGCAGCCGCAGCGTCTGCGCCTCGACGCCGTTGGCCGCGTCGATCACCATCAGCGCGGCATCGACCGCGGTCAGCACGCGATAGGTGTCTTCCGAGAAGTCCTGGTGGCCGGGCGTGTCCAGCAGGTTGATCACGCAGTCGCGGTACTCCATCTGCATCACGGAACTGGCCACCGAGATGCCGCGCTGCTTCTCGATCTCCATCCAGTCGGACGTCGCGTGGCGGCTGGCCTTGCGCGCCTTCACGCTGCCGGCGATATGGATCGCGCCTGCGAACAGCAGCAGCTTCTCGGTGAGCGTGGTCTTGCCCGCGTCCGGGTGGGAGATGATGGCGAAGGTTCGGCGGCGGGCGACTTCCCGATTGCTGCTCATCGATGCGTGCTCGTTGTGTGTCCGTGAAGCCACCGGCAACCGGAAAGGCGCGAATTGTAGCCTCTCCCGCCGTGGCCGGACCCAGGGGGTGTCGATATCCAACCCGGCGCAGCCGAATCGGCGCAAGCTGTGGCCCTGCCGAAAAGGACGCTGCCCCGATGAATGCTGCCGAACAGACCGTCTACCGTACCCGCCTTGCTTCAGATCTCGCCCAGCAGCTCGACTCGATCGCCGGCCTGCTCGCCGCGACCGGCAAGGTCGCGCAGGACGTCTCGCCCGACATGCGCCAGGCGCGGTTGGACGCGATGGCGCAGCAGGTGAACACGCGCGACCAGCTCGAGAAGTTCAACCTGCGCCGGCGCAAGGTCGAGGCCGCGCTGGCCCGGGTCGATGCGGGTGCCTATGGCCTGTGCTGCGAGTGTCGTGCGACCATTGATGACGACCGGCTGGATGCGGATCCGGCCGAGGTGTTCTGCCAGGAATGCGCCGACGAGCGCGAGGCGCCCTGATTCGGGCCCTGATTCGCGCCGAGGACCACAGCGGAGGAGCCGGATGACTGCAGCATCGACCCCACCCACCCGGGTGGTGCTGGGTACCGCCACGCCAGGCGGCGGTTTTCCCGCCTACGGTGCGGCGTTCATCGACACCGTCCATGCGTTCGACCCGACGCTGTCGATCGAGGCGCGCAACACCAAGGGCAGCACCGAGAACGTGCCGCTGCTCGAGCAGGGCGAACTGGACATCGGGCTGGTGCAGGGCGAGGTCGCCTACGAGGTGCTGAGCGGCGTCGGCCGCGCGCCGGCCGACCTTCGCATCGTGGCCGCGATGTATTCGACGCCGGGCATGTTCGTCGTGCGCGCCGACAGCCCGGCGCGGTCGATCCGCGACCTGGCCGGCAAGCCGGTGGCCTTCGGTGCCCGTGGCTCCGGCCTGGTGATCCTGTCGCGCTACCTGCTGGACGGCCTCGGCCTCGACCAGGACCGCGACTTCCAGGCGATCTACCTCGACCGTGCCGGCGACGGGCCCGAGATGGTGCTCGACGGCCGTGCCGCGGCGCTGTGGGGCGGCGGCATCGGCTGGCCGGGCTTCGTGAAGGTGGCGTCGAGCCCGGGTGGTGCGCGCTTCATCGCCCCGACAGCGGACGAGGCGAACGCGATCACGGCGAAGCACGGCTTCCTGAAGCCGCTGACCGCGCCGCCGGGCAGCTATCCGGGGCAGGTCGAACCGATCCATTCGATCGGGTCCTGGAGCTTCGTGATGGCGCGGCCGACGCTGGCACCGGACATCGGCTACCGGATCGCGCGTGCGCTCGATCGCGGACAGGCGGCCATCGCCGCGCGGCTCGCGCAGGCGGCCGAGACCACGCCGCGCAACACGGTGGCGGCGCTGCCCACCGGTGCACGGCTGGACGCGGGCGTGGCGAAGTACCTGGCCGAGATCGGGCTCGCGCCGGGCGGTTGACCCCGGCTCAGGCCTTCTTGCCCGGCACCGTCCAGAGGTAGATGGTGCTCGACCCGACCGACTCGGTGCGCTGCGGCTTCCAGTCGTCCATGTCGAACGCATGCGACACGATGCGCGTGCCGGGCCGCAGTTCCTTCAGCAGCTTGGGCCGAAGCTTCAGGTTGAGGCGCGACAGCAGGTACAGGGTGACCACGGTCGCTTCGCTGATGTCGGTGGCGAACAGGTCGCCCTCGATCAGCTTCGCCCGATCGCCGACGCCGGCGACGCGGATGTTCTCGGCCGCCTCGCGGATGCGGATCGGATCGATGTCGATGCCCACCGATCGCGCGCCCAGCCGGGCGGCCGCGACCACGATGCGTCCGTCGCCGCAGCCGAGGTCGTACACCACGTCGTTCTTGCCGACCTTGGCGAGCTTCAGCATGCCGTCGACCACCTCCTGCGGCGTCGGCACGTAGATCACGTCCGGCGTGCGCCGGCCTTCCTGCGCGAGGACGGTGCCGGTGGCGAGCGCCAGCGAACCTGCCACGCCCGACAGCAAGAAATCCCTGCGTTCCATCGACGCTACCTCCGTTGGCTGATGATCCGGACCTGCGCGCGAGTGTACGCGACCGGGGCGGACCGGGAGGCGTGCGCCCGCACCGCCCGGTGTGTTCGAGCCTGTTTACAGCTGCGGCGTTGACGTTTCCCTGTGGCCACAATCGATTGGGAAAAAGGTATCATTGTTTCCTTTGTGAACTGCCTTTCCTGGGTCGCAAGTGTGCCCGGAGGGGTGGCGGGAGCAGCGGTGGAACACCTGGAAAACCTGGTCGGCATGGCCATCTTCGCGCGCGTGGCCGAGGCCAAGAGCTTCTCGGGCGCGGCGCGCCGGCTGGGGATCTCGAAATCCGCAGTGAGCAAGCATGTCGCCCGCCTCGAGCGCGAACTGAAGGCAAGGCTGCTCAACCGGACCACGCGCCGGCTCAGCCTGACCGACGTCGGCACGACCTTCTATCAGCACTGCGCGCGCGTCGTTCAGGAGGCTGAGGCGGCCGAGGTGGCGGTGTCCCGCCTGGGCAGTGCACCCAGCGGCGTGCTGAAGGTGACCGCCCCGGCAGCATTCGGTCGCATGCACGTGGCTTGCGCGGTGCCCGACTTCCTCGCACGGTATCCCGACATCAAGCTCGAGATGGACCTGATCGACCGTGGCACCGACCTTGCCGAGGAAGGCATCGACGTGGCGATCCACCTGTTCGGCGACCTGGCGCCGAACACGGTCGCGCGCAAGCTGGCGCCGATCCGCTGGGTGGTCTGCGCATCGCCGCAGTACCTGAAGAAGCATGGCACGCCGCAGTCGCTGGATGCGCTGGCCGGATACAACTGCCTGTTCTACTCGTTCCGCCAGATGCAGAGCGACTGGAAGTTCCGGGCGCCGGATGGCTCGGTCGTCAGCGTGCGTGTCGGCGGCAATTTCATCGCCACCAACAGCCTCGCCATCCGCGAGGTGGTGCTGCGCGATGTCGGCATCGCGATGTCGCCTACTTTCGTGGTCGGCGACGACCTGCGCGCCGGCACGCTGAAGGCGTTGTTCACCGACTACGAGGCGCTGGGCACGTTCGGCAGCCACATCAATGCGGTCTACCTGCCCAACCGCTACCTGTCGCCCAAGGTGCGCGCCTTCGTCGATTTCTTCGTCGACCGCTTCGGCCCGCAGCCCTACTGGGACCAGGGCCTGGCGCTGGCGGGCGCGGCCGACGCCGGCATGCCGGCCGCCATGGCGGCTGCGCCGGGCGAGGGCGCCGCGATCGACGTGGCTGTCGCCCCCGTCCGCCGGGCCGGCGCGAGGCGCACGAAGGCAGCCTGACCGGACACCGCATCCCGACGGAAAAAGCCGCCCCGGGTCCCGTGTCCGCGGCCATCTTGATACGATCGAGGATAATGCGATGCACGCAGGGCGGATCCCGCCGCACCGCCGTCCGACAATCCAACCGGAGATGACACGATGGACCAGACACTCGACACCGGCTGGCAGGCCCTGCCCGGCCAGGGGGCGTCCCCGACCGGCCGTTCGCTGATCGGCCGCCTGACCCAGGGCTTCGCACGTGCGTGCGAGCCGATCCAGTCGACCGTGATCAGCACCGACACTGCGGGGCTGGTCGCCGGCGAAGTCGCGCTGGTCACCCGCGATGGCGAGGTGCCTGCGTACCGTGCCTATCCCGAGAACGGCACCAACCTGCCGGTGATCCTCGTGGTGCAGGAAATCTTCGGCGTGCACGAGCACATCAAGGACGTCTGCCGTCGGCTGGCCAAGGTCGGCTACTTCGCGATCACGGTGGAGTTGTATGCGCGCCAGGGTGATGTGTCGACGCTCACCGATCCGCCGGACATCTTCGCCAAGGTCGTCAACCATGTGCCCGACAGCCAGGTCATGTCCGACCTCGATGCGGCGGTCGTGCATGCGAAGGCCACCGGCAAGTGCGACACCTCGCGGCTCGGTGTCACCGGCTTCTGCTGGGGCGGGCGCATCACCTGGACGTACTGCGTGCACAACCCGTCGGTGAAGGCGGGCGTGGCCTGGTACGGCCGGCTGGTCGCCGCATCGATGGCGCCGCTGCAGCCGGCTTATCCGGTCGACCTCGCGCCCGTGCTCAAGGTGCCGGTGCTCGGCCTCTACGGCGAGGCCGATGCCGGCATCCCGGTCGAGACGGTCGAGAAGATGCGCGCGGCATTGAAGGCCGCAGGCAACACGACCAGCGAGATCGTGCTGTATCCGGAAGCACCGCATGCGTTCTATGCCGACTACCGGCCCAGCTATCGAAAGCCGGCCGCCGACGATGGCTGGAAGAAGATGCGCGAATGGTTCACCAGGCACGGGGTGTGATGAGTTCATCGAAAGTGCAGGGCGCGCCGCTGGCGGCGCGCATGTCGGGCATCGCAACGTTCCAGGTCCTCAAGCTGCTGGCTCGCGCGAAGGCGCTCGAGGCCGAGGGCCGCTCCATCATCCACCTGGAAATCGGCGAGCCCGATTTCCCGACGCCGGCCCCGGTCACGGCGGCCGCGCTCGAGGCGACCCGCGACGGCGACGTGCACTACCTGCCGGCCCTGGGCCTGCCGGCGCTTCGCCGCGCGATCGCCGGCTACTACCGTGACCACTACGGGGTCGAGGTATCGCCCGAGCGCATCATCGTCACGCCCGGCTCGTCCGGTGCGCTGCTGCTGGCAATGGGCGTGCTGCTCTGCCCGGGCGACGAAGTGCTGATGGCCGACCCGTCGTACCCCGCCAATCGCCACTTCGCCCGGTTCTGCGAGGGGGTACCGGTGGGCATCCCGTGCGGGCCCGAGACCGGCTACCAGCTGACCGCGGCCGCGATCGCCGCGAACTGGACGGAACGCACCCGTGCGGTGATGGTCGCCACGCCCGCGAACCCGACCGGCACCACCATCCCGGGGCCGGAACTCAAGCGCATCGTCGATGAAGTGCAGGGCCGCAACGCGGCGCTGGTGGTGGACGAGATCTACCACGGCCTCGTCTATGGCGAACGTTCGCCCACCGCCCTCGCGCTGACCGACAAGGCGTTCGTGATCAACGGCTTCTCGAAGTTCTTCACGATGACCGGCTGGCGCCTGGGCTGGATCGTCGTACCCGAGGCCTACCACGACCCGGCCGAGCGGCTGGCGCAGAACCTGTTCCTCGCCTGCTCGACCGTCGCCCAGCATGCGGCGCTGGCGGCGTTCAGTCCGGAATCGATGGCGATCTGCGAGCGGCAGCGGGTCGAGTTCGGCGAGCGGCGGGACTACCTCGCGAAGGCGCTGATCGGGCTCGGTTTCCGGATCCCGGTCATCCCAGAAGGCGCGTTCTACCTCTACGCCGATTGCAGTGCGCTCACCGATGACAGCTTCGCCTTCGCGCTCGACATGCTCGAGAGTTCGGGCGTCGCGATCACGCCGGGGGCAGACTTCGGCGTGCATCGGGCGCACCAGCACGTGCGTTTCGCCTACACAACGAGCATGGCCTCGCTGCGCGAGGGCGTGGAGCGCATCGGTGCGCACCTGCGCAAGCGGGCGTCCTCCGGGGCGACGGAGAGGGTCGCGGCGCCGGCTGCCGGCTGAGCCCCGCCCGCCCGTCGCGGGTGGCTGCCCCGGCTGCACGGCCGGCAGCTGCGCCCGGAGACCATGCGATCAAGGAGGATGTCCCATGTCGGTATTCGAAACCTCGTCACGACAGCCCCGCCTGCATCGCGCCCGGAGACTGGCCTGCATGCTGGCCGGCGCATTCGGGCTGCTCGCAGGCCTGGCCGCCATCCAGGCCCGGGCCGATTCCTTCACCGCACCGCGCACGCGCGAGGAACTCGTCGCGTTCGAGGCGCTCGCCGACCGGAACGCATCGAAGGAGGCCCGGCCGCGCTCGGTCGATGAACTGCGCTGGGTGTTCGACCTGTACAGCGGCCATCACCGTGCGCACACGCCCGAGTGGGAATGGAACACGCTGTTCGAGCAGGTGCAGGAAGACCAGGCGAAGGCGCTGAAGCTGCGCGGGCGGATCTTCGAGGCCTGTGAAGACCTGAACACGCTTGGCTGCGGCGGCGAGTTCGTGTTCGGCTACGTCGACCGCAGCGGCATGTTCCACATCAAGCTGCTGCCCGACGAGCGCGATCCCGAGAAGGATCCGAAGTTCATCCTCGCCTTCCCGGCCGGCAGGGCGACCTTCAAGATCATCGACCTCAAGCCGTTCGGCACGCGCATGCCCAGCTTCGCCGAGATGGATGCCGTGCCGGCGCTTCGCCGCGCGGGCTTCAGCTGCCGGGTGCAGAGTGCCGACCGGAAGGATCCGGTCGATCCGAAGCTGGCCGCCGCGGTGCGCCGCGTGCGCGCCGAGTACCAGCGGGCGCGCAAGGTGGTGCCTGATTTCGACGTGCAGTGCACGACCAATGATCGCGCGTTCTTCCCGGTGTTCAGCAAGAGTGGCGAAGACCTGCAGCTGCTGGGCGGCCATATCTCGCCGCGCCGGAGCAAGCTGCAGCTCGAGAACCCGGTGCTGATGATCACGCCGAGCACGCTGTTCCTGTCGGCCCGGCTCGACAAGAGCCGCACCCGCGGCAACGAGACGACCGAGTAGCGCAGGTCAGACCTGGCCGAGCGCGCGCACCAGCAGCGATGCGCCGCTCGCGACCAGCAGGACGCAGATGCCGCGGATGATCTGCTCGCGGGTGACGCGGGCATGGAGGCGCCCGCCGAGCCATAGCCCGGCGAACACCACCGGCAGCAGCACAAGCGCCGTGAACATCACGGCGGGCGCGAGCAGGCCGGCGACGATGAACACGACCAGCCGGACGGCATTGCTGGTGCCCAGCACGGTGGAAATGGTCGCGCGCAGGGCGCCCTTGTCCTCGACACGGCCGGCGACATAGATCATGTAGAAGGAACCGCCGGTGCCGAACAGCGCGCTCATCACGCCGCCGACGAGGCCGGTGGGCACTGCCCACAGCCGTGACACCCTGGCGAACGCGCGGTCCTTCTTCAGCGCGCCGCGCAGCCCGTAGCCCAGCACGAACACGCCCAGGCCGACCAGCAGCCAGGGCGAGGGCAGCGACAGCAGCAGGGTGACGCCGACCGCGATGCCCGCGAGCATGAACGGCACCAGCGTCATCAGCTCGCGCCGGTCCACCGCCTTCCAGTGGCTGCCGCCGACGGTGATTGCCGCGACGATCTCGAACAGCGCGAACAATGGAACCACTGCGGTGAGGGGCCAGACATGCGCGATGACCGGCACGGCGATCAGCGCCGATCCGAAGCCGGAAACGCCGAAGGCGACATAGGCGACGAACACCACGCAGGCGACCAGGGCGGCGGAGGCCGGGTCGGTGAACAGCGTGGAGGCGGACAGTGCGGCGAACAGTTCCTGGATCACGCACGATTGTCGCGGGCGCGACTCGCGCAGGCAAGTGCCGCGCCGCATGACTCGCCCGCCTGCGGTCGAACACCCGCCTTCCCGTAGAATGCGGGCATGGAACCCGTGCCCGGAATGATTGCCTGTGCCTATGCAACGCTCGCCGTCTGGGCGACGCTGCAGATCGTCCCCGACGAACTGCTGGCAGGACGCGACCGCGCGAAATGGCTGGCGGTCGCATGGCTGCTGCCGTTCATCGGCGCCATCGTCGTGGTGCGCCGGGTCAAGCAGTACGGCACGGTGCTGGGTCCGCCCGCGAAGGCGCCGGGCGAGACGACGGAATCGAACAGGACGGAATGAACATGGATGCTTCCCGTATTCAGGTGGCCGTGGTCGGCGGCGGAACGATGGGCCGCGACATCGCGGCGACCTTCGCCAACGCCGGTGCACGAGCGCACATCGTCGAGACCTTCCCGCAGGCGCGTGCCGTGATCGCCGAGCGCATCGGAC
>JAIENF010000022.1 GCA_019751575.1 Burkholderiales bacterium | reverse complement strand
ATTCGTCCAGCCGCCAGCCGCCCTGGCCATCGGCCCGTGCCTCGAACACGTGGACGACGGCGGGCCGGCCGTGCGCGCCGGCGGTGGCCCCCGGCGGGGCTCGACGATCGGGGTGTCGTGGATCGCGATCGAACGATCCACGAGGGTCATCGGGTGACATCGACACAGGCAGTATCCGGGCAGTTGTGCTATTCATCGATAGTGGAACGTGATGCGCCGGTTTTCAAGGGCCCGCGATCCACTCCGGGCAGTCTGCGCTGCCGCTGTCCCCACTTCAAGCCAGGAGCCGTTGCCCCACCGTCATGCTGGAACGCAATCAGCTCGAACGATATGCGCAGATCGCCGGTGTGGCGGTGCTGGTCGTGGGCTGCTTCTACGTCGTTTCGCCATTCCTCGCGTCGGTGCTGTTCGCGGCAGTGGTTTGCGCGACGACGTGGCCCGTGTTCGTGCGCATCCGGCGCCGGGTCGGCGACCGGCCGGTCGTCGCCTCGCTGCTGATGACCCTGCTGCTGGCCCTGGTGGTGATCGTGCCGGTGGCGCTGCTCGCCCTCGCACTGACCGAAAACGTCAGCGCGCTGGTCGATTTCGCGTCCGGGCTGGTGAAGAGCGGCTCTCCCGAATTGCCCGAGTGGATCAGGCAACTGCCCATCGTGGGACCCTGGATCGACGACTACTGGCACCAGGTGGTCGAGAGCCGGGACGAACTGCGGCGGTTCGGCGAGCGCCTGATCGAGCCTGGCCGGATGGTGCTGGTCGGCGTGGGCTCGGTCCTCGGGCAGGGGCTGGTGCAACTCACGCTCGCCGTACTGATCTGCTTTTTCCTGTATCGCGATGGCGACAGCCTGATGTGGGCGGTGCGCAAGACCGCGCTGCGGCTGGGGGGCGAACTGGGCGAGCGCATCGTGCAGATCACCCACAACACGGTGATCAGCGTGGTGTTCGGGATCATCGGGACCGCGCTGGCCCAGGCGGCGGTGGCGCTGCTCGGCTTGATGATCGCCGGCGTGCCCGGCGCGCTGGTGCTGGCGATCGCCACCTTCTTCCTGTCCATGATCCCTGCCGGTCCGCCGCTGATCTGGATCGGTGCCACGGTCTGGCTGGTGTCGGAAGGGCAGATCGCATGGGCGGTGTTCATGGCCGCCTGGGGCATGTTCGCCATCAGCGGCATCGACAACGTGGTGCGCCCGATCCTGATCAGCCGCGGGGCAGACCTGCCGTTCCTGCTGGTGTTCATCGGCGTGCTCGGCGGCATCCTCGCCTTCGGCTTCATCGGCATCTTCATCGGCCCGACGTTGCTGGCGCTGGCCTTCGCGCTGCTCCAGCACTGGATCAACAGCGAGGCGGAGCCCCCGCCGGTCGATTACCCGCTGAACGACTGACCGGGCGAGGACCGGTGGCCGCGGGCTGCCCCGTTCACCGGTCGCCGAGCAGCCGCGCGACCACGCGCTGGTAGTAGGCCTCGTCCAACTGCAACCCGCCACCGCCGGCGGCCGCCCGCGCCTCGGCCATCCGCGACAGCAGCAGGTTCAGGCGGGCCAGCGCGCGCCGGCGCGCCGCGTCGTCGATGTCCGAGCGCACCAGCCGCTGCAGTTCGTCGATGTCCTTGAGCGCCTGCACTTCCGGTGGTACGAAGCCCGCGTTCTTCAGGATCCGGAACGCCATGCGCAGCTCCTCGGGTACCAGCCGGTCGTCGTCCAGGTCGAGCGGCCGCCCGGCGCCGGGCAGGTCGTCGAACTGGCCCTCGGCCTGCGCACGCGCGACCCGGTCCTCGACCATCGCGTCGAACCAGGAGGCGGCGGGTGGACGCGGGCGGCGCATCCGGTCAGCCGTCCAGCAGGAAGCGCGCGACCGGCTCGATCTGGTCGTCGCTCGCCAGCGCCGGCGCATGGCCGATGCCGGGGAAGGTCAGCAGCCGGCGCTCCGGATGGCCGTCGACCATTTCACGGGCCGTCTCTTCGCGCAGCAGCCCGGAGTCGCCCCCGCGCAGCACGAGCACCGGGATCGATACCTTCTCCCAGACCGGCCAGAGCACGACGTCGCGATCGAACACCTTGCCGTGGAAGCCGGCGGCAATGGCCGGGTCGTAGGCCGGCGCGTACGTGGTGGCGCCCGAGGCGTCGGTGCAGCGGCGCATCCCGTGCGCCGCCAGGTGCCGGATGCGCTCGGGCGGCAGCGCGTCCGTGCCCGCGCCCCATGGCTGCAGAAGCCCCTCGTACCAGGCGCAGAAGTCCTCGGCGGACGCGAAGCGCGGATCGCCGCCGGCATAGGTGCCGATCCGTGTCAGCCCCTCGCGTGCGAGCACCGGCCCGACATCGTTCATCACCAGCCGGCGCAACGGCGTGCCGGGCGCGGCGGCGAGCATCATGCCGATCAGCCCGCCCATGGATGTGCCGACCCAGTCGATCGTGAACGGTCGTCCGGCGCGTGCATGCGGCGCACCGACGCGTGCGATCAGCGCGTTCATGTCCGCGAGGTATTGCGGATAGCCGTACAGCGCGGGGTCGGGTAGCCAGTCGCTTGCGCCGCGGCCCACGATGTCCGGGCAGACCACCCGTGCATGGGGTGCGAGCCGCCGGGCCAGCCAGTCGAAGTCGCGTCCGTTGCGGGTGAGGCCGTGCGCGCACACCACGACCTGCGGGTTGTCCGGATCGCCCCAGTCCGCATACGCGAACCGGTGGAAGCCTGCGGCCGAGAAGCCGGTGAGCGATTCCAGCCGGGGGGAAGGAGGAGAGGAGGGCATTGGCGGCGCTGTCTGGAAACCGGGCTCCATTCCAGCACGAATGAGCCGTCAGTGCAGCAGCAGCCAGGACCCGATGCCGAGGCCGGCGAAGAACACGCACAGGTGGAACCACTTCCAGCGCACGTAGCGCCGCGCCAGCGATCCGGGGTCGAGGTTCGACAGCATGAACAGGCGGCCGTCCTGCGGACGCCGCATCACGTGAACGGCCGGGGGCTTCGGACGATTCTCCCGCGCGCGCTCGACTTCCCGCCGGGCCTGGCGGCGGGCCAGTTCCCACTCCTTTAGGTCGACCTCGCCGTCGCGGTCGAGGTCGAACCGTTCCAGCAGCGCGGGACGGTCGAGCTTCCATTTCGCCATCAGAGTCGCGATCTCCGCGCGCACCGCGGCCTCCCCTTCGAGCGGGCGCAGGGTGGAGAAGGAGCCGATCGCATACAGCCGGTCGTCCGGCAGGATGGTCAACTCGGTGAAGCGGCGGTCGTTGTCGATCCAGGTCTTGCGCCGATGCGAGTGGACCTCGGCTTCCGACGGATAGACCAGGCACTTGCCGGTGCCGTCATCGAGCACGAACGGTGCATGGCTCTCGGCCCCGCGTTCATGCCGCCACTTGTCCTTCGAGGTCTTCTTCTCGACCTTGAACCAGTACCAGCAGCAGGGTTCCTGGGTCAGCTCGCTCAGCAGGGGCGGGCCGCCGGGGAGCTGCGCGGTGCCCGCCAGTTCCACGTACCCCTGCGCGGCGAAGTCGATGCGCGAGGTGGGCGTGTCGACGATCAGCCGCCAGCGCCGGTAGTTGCCGCTCCAGGCGAACAGGCTGACCGCGGCGATCAGCAGAAGGCAGAGGGCGGTGACCGGGCGGCTCTCCGCCTCGGCCGCGACGGCGAGCAGCCCGACATGGCCGAAGGAGGTCGTCCAGTTGGTCCATGACAGGCGCCCGCGCGGAACCGCCTTCACCGGCGAAGCTGCGATCGACGACACTGGCGGTCACCCGTGCGCGGCGGCGCCGCTTCAGGTGAACAGCTGCTTCATGTCGATATCGCGGGTCTCTTCCGCGGTGAACTCGAGCAGCTCGAAGGGGCCGAAGTTGAACAGGCGCGCGACGATCACGTCCGGCACCTGCTCGATGCGCACGTTGTTGATGTTGACGCTTTCGTTGTAGAACTCGCGCCGGTCGGCGATCGAGTCCTCCAGCGAGCTGATCCGGCTCTGCAGCTGCTGGAAGCTGGCATTCGCCTTCAGGTCGGGATAGGCCTCGGCGAGCGCGAACAGGTTGCCCAGGCCCATGCGCAGCGCACCCTCGGCGACGCCGAGGGCGGCGATGTCCTGGGACTGCGTGGCCGCATGGACGCGGCTGCGCGCCTCGATCACGCGCTGCAGGGTGTCCTGCTCGAACTTCATGTACTGCTTGCAGGTCTCGATCAGCTTCGGCAGTTCGTCGTGGCGCTGCTTCAGGAGCACCTCGATGTTGGCCCAGGCCTTGGACACGTTGTGCTTCACCTGGACCAGGTTGTTGTAGATCATCACGAAGTACACGCCGATCACGAGGGCGATCGCCAGCAGGATCACGAGTACGAGGGTCATGGCAGGGTCCGGTGGAGGTGTGGGGTGTGGGGTGTGGGGTGTCGGGGGATGGAAACAGGCGTTCGGCGTGCCGTCGCGGGGCGCGGGCACCCGGAATCACCCCTCGGGAAACCGGCGCCCGGATGTCTGAACGGCCGTTTGCGGACGAACTTTACACTTTCAGCGTCTCGGCCATCGCTGTGCCGCCCCCGGATGGCCGGCTCGCCACGTCCGCCCGCGGGCAGGGCTGACGCATCGGGTGGCGAAGCGGGACCATCTGTACGACAATCCGGCAGCCCGCGCCGCTGTCCGATCGAGCATCGGTTCGCCGGGGCGGCAATCGCTGCAAAATCAAGGCCGGGGAGGGTGGAATGAAAGCTGTTTGCGTATTCTGCGGGTCGAATCCGGGCGTGCTGCCGGAGTATCGTGCAGCCGCGGAGATGCTCGCGCGTCAGATCGTCGAGGCCGATTGCACGCTCGTGTATGGCGGCGGGCGGGTCGGGCTGATGGGCGTGATCGGCGATGCCGCGATGGCCGCCGGCGGACGGGTGATCGGCGTCACGCCGCGCCGGCTGGTCGAAAAGGAAGTGGCACACACCGGCCTCACCGAGCTGCGCGTGGTCGAATCGATGCACGAGCGCAAGGCGATGATGGCCGAACTGTCCGACGCATTCGTCGCATTGCCCGGCGGCCTCGGCACCTTCGAGGAGTTCTTCGAGGTGCTCACCTGGTCGCAACTGGGCTACCACTCCAAGCCCTGCGGCCTGCTCAACGTGGCGGGCTATTACGACCAGCTGCTCGGGTTCCTGGACCATTGCGTGGCGCAGGGCTTCGTGCACCCTAAGCACCGGAGCATGGTGCTCACCGACGAAGAGCCTGCGCGGCTGATCGACCAGCTCGAGACATTCAACATGCCGCAGGTCAACAAGTGGCTGGAACGCGGCAACACCTAGGATCCCCCGACCATGATGACCGCCACCGAACAGCGCCAGCGATTCCGCGCCATCCTTGCAGGCGCCGAATGCAAGTCGCCCGCCAGCGTGTTCGACGGCCTTTCGGCGCGCCTCGCGCGTTCGGTGGGCTACGACCTGGGGATCCTCGCCGGCTCCGTCGCGTCCAACACCACGCTGGCTGCACCCGACCTGATCGTGCTCACGCTCACCGAGTTCGCCGACCAGGTGCGGCGCATCCAGCGGGCGAGCGACCTGTCGCTGAT
Source organism: Burkholderiales bacterium (assembly GCA_019751575.1). GTDB lineage: Bacteria > Pseudomonadota > Gammaproteobacteria > Burkholderiales > CAIKXV01 > CAIKXV01. The sequence continues at coordinate 16,374 of JAIENF010000022.1, read as the reverse complement.
CGTCGATGCCGACCATGGCTATGGCAATGCGCTGAACGTGATGCGCACGGTCGAGGAATGCGAGCACGCGGGCGTGTCCTGCCTGTCGATCGAGGATACCGCGCTGCCGACGCCGTTCGGCAGCAGTGGCGAATCCTTCATCTCCATCGCCGAGGGCGTCGGCAAGATGAAGGCGGCGCTGGCTGCGCGGCGTGACCCTTCGCTGGTGATCGCCGGCCGCACGTCCGCGATCCGGGGTGAAGGCATCGAGGGGGCGCTGGCCCGGCTGAAGGCCTACGCCGGGGCTGGGGTGGATTGCGTGTTCGTGGTCGGCCTCGAGAGCGTCGAACAGCTGGCGGCGATCCATGCGGCGACGAAGCTGCCGGTGATCATCGGATCGGCGCCGGCGTCGATCACCCGCGAACAGTTCGCTGCGAACGGCGGCCGGGTACTGCTGCAGGGACACCAGCCGACGGCCGCAGTGGTGAAGACCCTGACCGAGGTCTATACGCACCTGATCAACGGCGGTGCGCCATCGGAGCTGAAGGCAAAGGTCGCGAGTGCAGAGCAGATGGACGCGGTGACCCGGGCAGCCGACTACAAGGACTGGCAGAAGGCTTTCCTGCGCTGAGCGGTTGGGGCGGCACCGGCGCGGCAATCGGCATTTTTGCGGACATTCAGGTGGAAATCTTTCCCGGCATTGATCCTTTCGGACCAATGCCCGTCGAAACGGGGCTGGCATCGGACGCGACACTTGTCTACAGTCGGTCCATGCGCTGCTTCCCCACCCCGAATGCAGCGCGCTGACCTACCTTCCACAGATCCGGTCCCAGGAGTTCGATCCATGCTCAAGAATGTCCGCAATGCCCTGGCAGGCCTCGCACTCGCCGCCGTCTCGCCGATGGCGGCCGCGGCCGCCTGCACTGGTGTGTCTGTCAACAACGCCGACACCTCGGACGTGACCCTCAATGGCTCACCCGCAACGTCGTGCCTGGTGGCCGTCGGAAATCCGCAGTCCGGTCCCAACGGCGATCCGAGCGTGTTCTCCGGCACGTTCGGTACCGGCTGGAGCCTGCTCGGCAAGATGTCCGGAGGCGCGATACCGGCGACCACGATCTCGGGCGTGCAGTTCTCGGGCACCTTCACGGACGACGGTACGAACAAGGCGGGCGGCTGGACGATCAATGCGTCCAGCCCGGTCAAGGCGGACCTGGTGTTCGCGATGCACGCATCGAATCGGTCCGGCAGTTTCTTCTTCGACGACATCGCGCTGGGGACCAGCAACGCCGGTAAATGGAAGATCGAATGGCACAACAACGGCCAGCAGATCCCCGACTTCTCCAACCTGACGGTGTTCGTCCGCGACGTCGTCGGCACGACCGTGGTCCCGGTGCCGGCGGCACTGCCGCTGATGCTCACCGGGCTTGTCGGCCTCGGCCTGCTGGCACGGCGCCGCCGACACACGGCCTGACCGCACGGCGGTACTGCGTCACCCCGAGGGGTGCGTCCGGAAGGGCGCACCCCTTTTTCAATGGCCGTCCGCCCCGCGGCCTTATGCGGCCATAAGTAACACTGAACGGCTGCCGTCCCGGGTGCCGGTAACATGCCAGCCTTCCGGAGCCGCCGCATGCCGGCGTGCCTGGTCCTGCCCTGTCCCGCCCTGTCCCGCCCTGTCCCACGGAGCCTCGATGGATACCCCGGTAATGCCTCCGCTGCGCCTGCAGTCCGATCGCCCCGCCGAGCGCGCGGGCGAGGCGGGCGCGAAGATCGAGCAGAAGAACACCACCTGCTACATGTGTGCATGCCGCTGCGGCATCCGGGTGACCCTGCGCAACGACGAAGTGCGCTACATCGAGGGCAACCCCGACCATCCGCTGAACAAGGGCGTGATCTGTGCCAAGGGTGCCTCGGGCATCATGAAGCAGTACTCGCCGGCCCGGCTGACGAAGCCGCTGCTGCGCAAGGCCGGTTCGGAGCGGGGCGCCGCCGAGTTCGAGGTGATCTCCTGGGACCGGGCGCTGGACCTGATGACCGAGCGGCTGGCGAAGATCCGCTCCACCGACCCGAAGCAGTTCGCGCTGTTCACCGGCCGCGACCAGATGCAGGCCCTGACCGGCCTGTTCGCGCGGCAGTTCGGCACGCCGAACTATGCGGCGCACGGCGGCTTCTGCTCGGTGAACATGGCCGCCGGCATGATCTACACGATCGGCGGTTCGTTCTGGGAGTTCGGCGGGCCGGACCTCGACCGGGCGAAGCTGTTCGTGATGATCGGCACCGCCGAGGACCATCATTCGAACCCGCTGAAGATGGCGCTGTCGAAGTTCAAGCGCGACGGCGGCAAGTTCATCTCGGTCAATCCGGTGCGCACCGGCTATTCGGCGATCGCCGACGAGTGGATCCCGATCCGGCCGGGCACCGATGGTGCGCTGATGCTCGCGCTGTGCCATGAGCTGATCCGGCTCGGGCTTTACGACCGCGACTTCGTCGCGCGCTATTCCAACGCCGGTTACCTGGTGAACATCGATCCGGCGAGCGATTCGCACGGCATGACGGTGGGCGGCGAGGGGCTGGCCCACATGAACCCGTTCCGCCAGCACAACCAGCTCTGGTGGGACCGGCATACCGGCAAGCCGGTGGTGAACCATACGGGCGACAGCGATCCGCAGCTGTTCGGCAGCTTCAGGCTGCACGACGGAACGCCGGTGAAGCCCGCGTTCCAGCTGCTGGCCGAGCGCCTGGTCGAGAACACCCCGGAATGGGCCGAAGGCATCACCGGCATCCCGGCCGGGACCATCCGCCGGCTGGCGACCGAGCTGGGCGTGATGGCGCGCGACCACAAGATCGAGCTGCCGATCGCCTGGACCGACTCCTGGGGCGTGAAGCATGACCGCGTCACCGGCAACCCGGTGGCCTTCCATGCGATGCGCGGGCTGGCCGCGCACTCGAACGGCTTCCAGACCATCCGCGCGCTGTCGATCCTGATGACGCTGCTCGGCACCATCGACCGTCCGGGCGGCTTCCGGCACAAGGCGCCGTACCCGCGTGGCACGCCGCCGGTGATCGCGCGCGTGCCCAACTCGCCCGACATGGTGAAGCCCGACACGCCGCTGGGCGGTGCGCCGCTCGGCTTCCCGGCCGGCCCGGACGACCTGTTCATCGATGCCGAGGGCAAGCCGGTGCGCATCGACAAGGCGTTCTCCTGGGAGCATCCGCTGGCGGTGCACGGGATGATGCACAACGTGATCACCAATGCCTGGCGCGGTGACCCGTACCGCATCGACACGCTGCTGATGTTCATGGCCAACATGGCCTGGAACTCGTCGATGAACACCTCCGAAGTGCGGAAGATGCTCAACGACAAGCATGAGGACGGGCAGTACAGGATCCCGTTCATCATCGTCTGCGACGCGTTCCAGTCCGAGATGTGCGCGTATGCCGACCTGGTGCTGCCCGACACCACCTACCTCGAGCGCTACGACGCGATGTCGCTGCTCGACCGGCCGATCTCCGAGTTCGACGGTCCGTGCGATTCGGTGCGCGTGCCGGTGGTGCCGCCGAAGGGTGACTGCAAGCCGTTCCAGGACGTGGTGGTCGAACTCGCCTCGCGCCTGAAGTTCCCTGCGTTCACGGCGGCCGATGGTTCGCGCAAGTTCAAGGACTACAAGGACTTCGTGGTCAACTTCCAGACCGCGCCCGATTCCGGCGTCGGTTTCCTCGCCGGCTATCGCGGCGTGAACGGCGACAAGGCCCTGGTCGGCGAGCCGAACCCGGACCAGTGGGAAATGTATGCGAAGAACAACTGCGTGTTCCACTACGCGATGCCGCCGGAACACCAGTACATGCGCAACTGGAACCAGGGCTACAACGACTGGGCGGTGAAGAACAAGCTGCGCATGCATCCCGACCCGGTGGTGATCCAGCTCTACTGCGAAGTGCTGCAGAAGTTCCGTCTCGCCGCGCAGGGCAAGGGCACCAGTACGCGCCGGCCGCCCGAGGCGCTGCGCGAGCGGGTCGAGACCTACTTCGATCCGCTGCCGTTCTGGTACCCGCCGCTCGAGGCGCAGGCGACCGACCGGGAACGTTACCCGCTCAATGCCGTCACCCAGCGTCCGATGGCGATGTACCACTCGTGGGACTCGCAGAACGCCTGGCTGCGGCAGATCCATGCGCACAACTACCTGATGGTCAACCCGGCCACCGCGAAGGCGGCCGGCATCGCCGACGACGACTGGATCTGGGTCGAGTCGATGCATGGCCGGGTGCGCTGCCTGTGCCGCTACACCGAGGCGGTCGAGCCGGGCACGGTATGGACCTGGAACGCGATCGGCAAGTCCAAGGGCGCCTGGAACCTCGGTCCCGAGGCCAACGAGTCGCAGAAGGGCTTCCTGCTGAACCACCTGATCTCGGAAGAACTGCCGGCCGATGCGTCCGGCGCGCGCCTGTCGAACTCCGACCCGATCACCGGGCAGGCCGGCTGGTACGACGTGCGGGTGCGCATCAGCAAGGCGGACCCGGGCGAGGCGAAGGAAAGCTTCCCGCAGTTCGAAGCGATGCCCGCGATGCCCGGCACCGCGCCGACCCGACGTGGCTGGCAGGCGTTCTTCGCCGGCAAGGGCCTCGCCACCGAGATGTCGGCGGTGAGCCGTGAACTGAAGAAGGGAGAATCGCGTTGACCCAGCTTGCATTGGTCATCGACCTGAACGTCTGCGTCGGCTGCCACGCCTGCGTCACCAGCTGCAAGGAGTGGAACACCTCGGGCGTCGCCGGCTTCCTCAGCGACGAGAACCCGTACGACAAGGACCCGACCGGCACCTTCTTCAACCGGGTGCAGACCTACGAGGTCGGCGAGTTCCCGTGCACCGAGACGGTCCACTTCCCGAAGTCCTGCCTGCATTGCGAGGATCCGCCGTGCGTGCCGGTATGCCCGACCGGCGCTTCGTACAAGCGCAAGGAAGACGGCATCGTGCTGGTCGACTACGACAAGTGCATCGGCTGCAAGTACTGCGCATGGGCCTGTCCGTACGGTGCGCGCGAGATCGACGAAAAGCAGCAGGTGATGAAGAAGTGCACGCTGTGCGTCGATCGCATCTACGACCAGTCCATCCCGGAGGCGCAGCGCAAGCCCGCCTGCGTGGTGGCCTGCCCGACCAGTGCCCGCCTCTATGGAGACATCCATGACCCGGATTCGGAAGTGTCGGTCGCGATCCGCGAGCGCGGCGGCTATGCGCTGATGCCCGAGTGGGGCACCGAGCCGGCCAACCACTACCTGCCGCGGCGCAAGGGCACGGTGCCGGTCGATGCCGACCAGGTCAGCCGGATCGATTCGCCGCTGAACGTGGACGGCCGCATCCCCGGCACGCTGGCGGCGCTGATCGCCGAGGCGCAGGCCGCCGCCGAGCCTGGGTCGGCGCCGGCCGGGGGAGGGCGCTGACATGCATCCCGCGTTCTCCCTGATCTTCCTCACCACGCTGATCGGCGTCGCGCAGGGCCTGTTCCTGGCGGTGTTCGCGGTCGACCTCGTTTCGCACCTGGGGCTGGCAGAACTGCCGATGCCGTCGTTCGTCATCGCCGGTTGCGCGATGTCCGTCGTGTTCTGCGTGCTCGGCCTGCTGGCGTCGTTCTGGCATCTCGGCCGCCCGGAGCGCGCCTGGCGCGCGGCGGCGATGTGGCGCACCTCGTGGCTGTCGCGCGAGGTGATCGTGCTGCCGGCCTTCCTCGCCAGCGTGGCGGCCTACGGCTTCACCTACGCAACCGGATCGGTCTGGTCGATCCCGCTGGGCCTGGTCGCGTTCGTGTGCTGCATCGCGCTGTTCGTCTGCACCGGGATGATCTATGCCTGCCTGCGCTTCCTGCAGGAGTGGGCATCGCCGCTGACGCTGGTCAACTACTTCCTGCTCGGGTGTGCCTCCGGGTCCACCTTCGCCACGCTGCTGGCCGCGCTGCTGGCACCGACCTACACCGAGGCGCTGGCGGTATGGGCGATCGGCCTCACCACGGCGGCGCTGGTCGTGCGTGCCGCGATGCTCGCGCGCAACGCCCGGTTGCGACCGAAGTCGACGGTGCAGTCCGCGATCGGCGTCAAGCATCCGAAGGTGCAGCAGAAGTCCCAGGGCGCAATGGGCGGATCGTTCAACACGCGCGAGTTCTCCCACGGCCGCACGCGCGGCTTCCTGCGCTCGGTGAAGTGGGTGTTCCTGCTGCTCGCCTTCCCGCTGCCGGCACTGTTGCTCTGGCTGGGGGCCACCAGCGGCGCCGCGGCGTTGCTGGCACTCGCCTTCGGGGTGCAGTATGTCGGGCTGCTGGCCGAGCGCTGGTTCTTCTTCGCGCAGGCCAACCATCCGCAGAACCTGTACTACCAGGTAATTTCCTGAGGCGGGGTCGAACGCCCTCCATGCGTTTGCACCGCGGCTTGCATTTGCGGTAGCCTGCAATCCCACATGACGACTCGACTCAACGAGGCGGAGACTCCAATGAACGACGTGAACCGCGACAAGCTGATCGTTGACCTCAAGACCGTTGTTTCCGATGCCGAGGCGCTGGTGAAGGCCACTGCAGGCCAGGCCGGGGAAAGGCTCGGCGAGGTCCGTGCGAAGGCGGAAGACTCCCTGCGCTCGGCCCGCCTCGCACTGCGCGATGCCGAAGCCCTGGTGGTGGACAAGACCAAGCAGGCCGCGCGTGCAACGGATGACTTCGTGCACGACAAGCCTTGGACGGCGGTCGGCATCGGTGCCGCCGTCGGCATGATCATCGGGCTGCTGATCGCCCGCCGCTGACGGGCGCGCGCGCCGACGCATCGAACCACGGACGTTCGCGCTTCGTGTCCGATACCGAAGGCAGGGGCGGCGAGGGCGCGCCGGGGGCAGGCACGTCTCCCGGCCTCGTCCAGTCGGTCCGCGACCTTGTCGGCGCGTCGGTCGCCGCGCTCCAGACGCGGCTCGAACTGCTGTCCGCCGATGCGCAGGAAGCCGGATGGCGGTTGGCTGCGATCGTCGCGTTCGGCGTGGGCGCGCTGTTCTGCCTGTTCGTCGGCACGGTCCTGCTCGCGCTGCTCATCATCGTGGCCTTCTGGGATCGCAGTCCGACCCTCGCCGTCGGGTTGTTGAGCGCGTTCTTCCTGCTGGCCAGCGCGGGCTGTGCGCTGGTCGCACGGAGCCATGCGCGTTCGGCGCCAGGCCTGTTCGCGGCGACCCTCGACACCCTCGCGCGCGACCGCGAGGCATTGGGCAGAGGACGGGCCACGGGCAGCGGCACGGATCCGGCGGCGCCGCGATGATCGGCAACCGGCTGCTTGCGCTGGCCGTGCGGCGCGAGCGGTTGCGCGTACGCGCCGACGGCCAGCGCTCGACCATTGCCGCCAGCGTGCGCGGGCTCGAGACGCCGATCCGCATCGCCGATCGCGCGCTCGGTGGCGTGCGCTGGCTGAAGCTCAACCCGGCTGCCGGCGTCGCGGCGCTGGTGGCGTTCGTGCTGGTGCGACCGCGCAATGCGGCGTCCCTTGCCCAGGGGGGGCTGCGGCTGTGGGCTGCGTGGCGCGCGCTGCGGGCACCGCGGACTCGGGTCGCCTGGGCACTGCTGCCACGGATGCTCGACATCTATCGCGGCCTGCGCGGGCGCCGTTGACCGGCCTGGCTCGCCCGCTGGCGAGCGTGCGGCGTCAGCGCCCCTGCTTGATCGCCAGCACGGCCTGGTTGCGCAGCGTGCGCAGCAGCTTGAGCACGTTGGGCGAGATGTCGATCTGTCCTGGCGTTTCCGCGTCCGCATAGATCAGCCCGAACGGCTTCTCGTTGACCACCAGCGGGAACACGATGAAGGTGCGTGCACCGACCGCGCCGCGATACCACTCGGGCACGCGCGAGGCGATCTTCGGGTCGTCCACGTCGGTGATCAGGATGTCTGCGTTCTTCGTCAGCGAGGCGAAGAACACGTCCGGCTTGAACTGCATCGAGAAGTTGAAGCGCTTCGCGACCGCGGCTGCGTCCTGGCCGAACCCGAAGCGGCCGCTCATCGTGTTCGACTTCACGTCGCGCACGCACAGCAGTACCCGCCGGAAGCCGATCGCGCGGTACATGGTCTCCAGGACGATGCGCAGCACTTCGTTCATCGGCATGCCTTCCACCAGCGCATTGCTCAGGTCCTGGATGCCCGACGACAGTTCGGCCTGGGCATCCACCGGCGCCGAGGCGTTCGGCGCGACGGTCGACTCGGCGGGGTCGTGCAGCACGCCGAGGTCGGAGGTATCCATCGAAGCCGGCTCGCCTGCACCGGCGGCGCCGCCCGTGGCCGCCTCGCCCTTGCCTGCGGTCCTGGCCGGCACGCCCAGCCCGAGCAGTACGCGGCCGAAGCCGCTCTGCGACACGTTCAGGTTCAGCGCGGATGCATAGATGCTGAGGCTGGACAGCGAGTCGGTGACCAGCGTGCCGATCTGGTCGCCGTCGAACGGAAGGGCGCCCTTGAAGCGGCTGCCGATGCGCGCGAACGCCGCCGCCCGCTCGCCATCGCCCAGCCCGGCGGCGGCCGAGACCTCGGAGGCGAAGGTCGACACCAGCCGCAGACCGTCGTCCTGCGAGGCCGCCTTGCGGATCGGCCCCGACGGCAACGGCTTCATGCTGTAGCAGATCTTCTTCGGGAATCCCCATGCTTCGGCGGTGCCGGTGCCGAGCTGCTCGAACGACGCGCCGAGCACGCGCTGCGCCGCCACCGCCTCGTCCTTGCGTTCCTCGGCCACCAGGCGCTGGATCTCCGCCCACTCCTCGGGGAAATAGAACAGGCAGAGCAGCCGGCCGAGGTTGTGGAACAGCGCGCAGACGAACGCCTCCTCCGGGTCGCGCAGCGCTGCCTTCGGTGCTGCCGCGCGCGCCAGCACGCCGGAGAACAGCGTCTTCACGAACTCGTCGCGCAGGGCGCTCGCCTGGGCCTTGTTCTGCAGGTGCTCGAACAGCATCAGGCTGACCGCGATGTTTCGCACCTGGTCGAAGCCGAGTATCTGGACCGCGCGCGAGATGGTGCTGATCCGCCCGCCGCTGCCGCTGAAGCCGGCGGAATTGACCAGCCGCAGGATCTTGTTGGTCAGCGCGAAGTCCTGCAGGATGGTGTTCGCCAGCTTGGCGATGTTCTCGCTTTCCGAGGCGAGTGCCTTGTTCACTGCCGAGATCGCGGTCGACAGGGCGGGGAAGTCCGTCCGGTGGCGCATCCTGCGCAGCAGGAACTCGAGCGTGCTGTTGCCGGCCTTGCCCCTGGCGTCGCTGTCGGCGCCGGCGGAGGCATCCGACTCTGCCAGGCAGCCCTCCAGCGCGGACTTCATCTGCGCTGCAGACGCGAAGCGCTCGCCCGGTTCGCGGGCGATGGCCTTGCGCACGACGGCAGCCAGACGTTCGTCGATCGGCTGCGGCGCGTCCGGCATCTCGATCGGATCGTTCAGCAGCGCGTGGATCGCCTCGATCGCGTTGGCGGCGACGATCACCCGCCGGCCGGTGAGCATCTCCGCGAGCAGCAGGCCGCAGGCGAACAGGTCGTTGCCGGCAGTGCTGGCGCCGGTCTTCACGTACTCGGGCGCCATGTAGGCAGGGGTGCCGACCAGCGTCATGTCGGGTGCGGCCTGGCTGCTCGCGCGCAGCGCGATGCCGAAGTCCATCACGCGCGGGAAGTCGTCCTCGGCAACCATGATGTTGGCCGGCTTCAGGTCGCGGTGCACCACCCCCTGCTCGTGTGCATAGCCGATCGCGTCCAGGATGCGCGCCATCATCGGGATCGCGCGCTGCGCCGATACCGCGCCGTTCTTCTTCAGGAAGCCGGCGAGGGTGTCGCCATCCACGAACTCGAACACCAGGTAGGGATGCCCCTCGTGTTCGCCGACGTCGAATGCCGGGACGATGTGCGGATGGCGCAGGCGGCCGGCGATGCGTGCCTCGGCCAGCAGCTGGCGCGCATCGGCGGCGGCGGTGTTCGGCAGCGCCTTGATCGCGACCTCGCGCTCGAGCATCGGGTCGGTGGCCAGGTAGACGATCGACTGCATGCCACGGCCCAGCACGCGGCTCACCTCGAAGCGGCCGATCTTCACCGGTTGCGAGCCGCGCGGTGGCGCGCTGCGGGTGGAGGATCCGCCCGTCCCCGATGAATGCGCCGCGACGGCGCCCGGGCGAGGGACGGTCGCGGTGGCATTCGCTGCGGTAGCTGCGGGTGCGGGCATCGGATCGGGTGCGGCGCGCAGGACGGTGCGCGTATGTCACCTTATCGTCATGCCTGGCCCCGACTTGAGGCCGGTGGCAAGGCCCAGCCCCCGGTTCAGTCGGGTTCGCCGGCCCCGGTCGTGGCCGCGCCGGCGATCGCCCGTGCGCGCAGGGTCGTGTAGTCGATCTTGCCGGTGCCCAGCAGCGGCAGGGCATCGACCATGACCAGCGCGCGCGGAACGGCGAGTTCCGGCAGCCCGCTGCTGCGCGCGGCCTGCTGCAGCCGTTCCCGCGTCAGGGTGGCATCGGTCGAGAACAGCACGATCGACTCGCCACGCTGCGCATCGGGGATGGCGGTGGCGGCGTGCTGGGCCTCGGCCGAGGCCGTCGAAGCGATCTTCTCGACCACTTCCAGCGAGACCATCTCGCCGGCGATCTTCGCGAACCGCTTGACCCGGCCCAGGATGGTCACGAAGCCGTCGGCGTCGATCTCGCAGATGTCCCCGGTTTCGTACCAGCCCTCGCCGAGCACCGACTTCGGCGGCTCCAGCACCCCGGGCTTCTCCACCCGCAGGTAACCCGACATCAGGTTCGGCCCGCTCACATGCAGCATGCCGCCGCGCTCGATGCCGGGTACCGGCACCAGGCGTCCCTCCATCGAGGGCAGCAACTGGCCGACGGTGCCGCGGCGGAACGCCATCGGCGTGTTGACCGCGATCACCGGCGCGGTCTCGGTCGCGCCATAGCCTTCGAGGATGCGGATGCCGAACTTCTCGACCCAGGTGTCGCGCACCGTGTCGGACAGCTTCTCCGCGCCGGCCACCGCGTAGCGCAGCCGGTAGAAGTCGTACGGATGCGCATGCTTGCCGTAATTGCCGAGGAAGGTGCTGGTACCGAACAGCACGCTGCAGCCGCGGTCGTAGATCACTTCCGGGATCACCCGGTAGTGCAGCGGGGACGGGTAGAGGAACACGCCGGTGCCGGTGGCCAGCGGCAGCAGTGCACCGCCGGTGAGGCCGAACGAGTGGAACATCGGCAGCGCATTGAGCACCTTGTCCGACGGCGCGATGTCGATCACCGAGCGCACCTGGGCGATGTTCGACAGCAGCGCCCGGTGCGACAGCACGACGCCCTTGGGCTTGCCCTCGGAGCCGGAGGTGAACAGCACCACGGCGGCATCCTCGGCGTCGACGTCGCGGCCGACCAGCCGCGGGAAGGCGAGCCTTGCCAGCAGCCAGAGCCGATCGGCCATGCCGAACTGGGCGCGCAGGTCCTCGAGGTGGATCACCCGGATGTCGCGCAGCGCCGCCACGGTCTGCTCCAGCCGCGCCTGCTGCAGGAACTGGCGCGAGGTGAACACGGTGCGGATGCCGGCCGCGAGGCAGGCGTTCTGCATGCCGTCGGTGCCGGCGGTGAAGTTGAGCATCGCCGGCACGCGCCGCATCGCGGTCATGCCGACCAGCAGGCCGAGCGTGGTCGCCAGGTTGGGCAGCAGGATCCCGGCGCGTTCGCCCGGCGCGACATGGCGCGCGGTCAGGCGTCCGAGCGCCAGCGTCATCTTCAGCAGGTCGCCGTACGAGTACTCGATCTGCTTCACGTCCTCGACCACGCGGTGGCCACGGCCGAACACGTCCATCGCATCGAGCATGGTCGAATACAGGCTGACCTTCGGCTGCGAACTGAACAGCATCTGCTGCATCACCCTGCGCATCGCCTCGCCGGCCTTGCGCCGGCGCACCTTGGCCGACCCCTCGGCCGCCACCTCGATGCGGGTCGGCGGCTGTATCGACATCGTGATCTGCGGGAACAGCCGCTTCGGGTACTTGCCCGAGACCCGGCTGAACCAGGTGCGCGCCGGGCCGTCCAGGCGCACCGGCACCAGCGTGGCGCCGGTCTTCGCCGCGACGAAGGCCGGGCCGTCGTAGACCTTCATCAGGCTGCCGGTGACCGTGATCCGGCCCTCCGGGAAGATCACCACCGGGCGCCCGGTCTCGACCAGCCGGACCACCGTCTTCATCGCCATCGGGCTGGTCGGGTCGACCGCCAGGTAGTCGACCAGGGACAGCACCATCCGGAACCAGCGGTTGCGCGCGACGCCGGTATGCACCACGAACACCGGATCGACCGGCAGGTAGAGGCCGAGGATCAGGCCGTCGAGGAACGACTCGTGGTTGGCGACGATCAGCAGCCGGGGCGCGTCGAAGCGGGTGGTGTCGCCCTGCACGCGCACCCGGAACAGCACGCCGAACACGGTGCGCAGCACGGCCTGCAGGACCCTGCGCATCGGACGCAGGCGGGGGGCGGGGCGCTGGGGATCGGTCATGGACATGGGTGCGAACACTGGGGGAGCGGCGGGGGCGATTGTGGGTCAGCGGTCGGAGCGCGTCAAAGCGGGGCGGGGTCAGGTCTCGCCAGACCGGCCATCGAAGCAGTATCGTCCGCGGCTGCGAAAAGTGAAGCCCATGTTGAAACCACGAGGAGCAGGCGCGAGATGGCTGCAGGCAAAGGCAAGGTGGCGGTGAAGAAGGTTGCGAAGAAGGCAGCGAAGACGGCGCCCGCGAAGGCGCCCGTTGCGAAGAAGGCGGCGACGCCAGCCGGCGCGGCACCCTTCCGCCAGAACGGCATCGTCGGCGCCAACCTGATCATGGACGGCCAGCCGGCGCGCCGGCTCGGCGTGCAACTGGTGTCGGCCACCCGCACGAAGATCGTCGCCCGCCTGCCGATCCGTCCGCACCACACGAACCGCGGCCAGCGGGTCAACGGCGGCGTGCTGATGGCCTTCGCCGACCTGCTCGGTGCAGCGGGCACGGTGATGAACCTGGAGCCGGGCTGGCGCACCACGACGCTGGAGTCGAAGACCAACTTCTTCGCCGCCGGGCAGCCGCCGGTGCTGCTCGCGGAATCGACGCCGCTGCATGTCGGGCGCAGCACCAACGTGTGGCAGACGCGCATCACGAACGAGGACGGGCGGCTGGTGGCCATGGTCACGCAGACGCAGATCGTGCTGCCGCCGCCCGTGGTCCGGTAGCGGGCAGGCGGGTTATATTCCATGCATCACTGAAGTCCCCTGCCGACGGAGTTCCCCGATGAAACAGCAGCGCCCCTTCGCGCGTCCCCTGGCAGCCTTCTGCCTGTCCGCCGTGTTCGCGGGCAACGCGTTTGCCGCCGCCACGCCCGCCTTTCCCGTGAAGCCGATCCGGGTGATCGTGCCGTTTCCGCCGGGCGGCGGAACCGACTTCGTGATGCGCGCCATCGCGCCGCAGCTGTCCGAACAGCTCGGGCAGCAGGTGCTGATCGACAACCGGGCCGGCGCGCAGGGCGTGGTCGGCACCCAGATCGGTGCCCGTGCGATCAACGACGGCTACACGCTGACCATCGTCGATGCGGCCACCGTGATCGCGCCTGCGCTGATCTCGCCGGCTCCGTTCGACGTGATGAAGGACTTCGCGCCGATCGCCATCCTGGTCGAGCAGCCCTACCTGATCACGCTGCATCCGTCGGTGCCGGCGAAGACCATGGCCGAGTTCGTGAAGCTGGTGCAGGCCAACCCGGGCAAGTTCAACTACGGCTCCGGCTCGGCGATCTCGCATGTCTCGCAGGCGCTGTTCTATTCGACGGCGAAGCTGAACATGACCCATGTGCCCTATCGCGGCACCGGCCCGCTGATGGCGGCGAGCCTCGGCAACGAAGTGCAGACCACGTTCACCGGTCCGGGGGCAGCGCTGCCGCAGGTCAAGGCGGGCAAGCTGCGGCTGCTCGCGGTGACATCGAACAAGCGATTCGCGCAGGCCCCCGATGCGCCGACGCTGGAGGAGGTCGGCTTCAAGGGTACCGACATCCGCGGCTGGTTCGGCATGCTGGCCCCGGCCGGTACGCCGCGCGCGGTGGTGACGAAGCTGAACACCACGATCAACGGCATCCTCGCGGGCGGGCCCGCCGCGCAGATCCTGCGCGAGCGCGGCTACGACCTCAACCCGGTCTCGCCGGAAGCGTTCGGCAAGTTCCTCGGGGCGGAAGTGTCGCGCTGGTCGAAGGCGATCAAGGAATTCGGGGTAAAGGCAAGCGAGTGATCCGGCCGGGCGTCGAGCCGGGCCATGAAACGGACAGGAGAGACTCAGTGGGCAAGCTGCAGGTAAGCATGGGTGTATGCGACTACGACCGCACGCGCGGGCTGTTTGACGGCCGGGTGCAGATCGAGGGCTGCGATGTCGCCGCGGTGAACGTCGAGCCGGAAGAGGCCTTCCATCGCGCGTTCGGTTTCCAGGAGTTCGACATCTCCGAGCTGTCGATCTCCAGCCACACGATGATGACCTCGCGCGGCAGCAACGCGTACGTCGGCATCCCGGCGTTCGTGTCGCGGCTGTTCCGCCACTCGGGCGTGTACATCCGCACCGACCGCGGCATCGACAAGCCGCAGGACCTCGCCGGCAAGACGGTGGGGCTGCCCGAGTACCAGATCACCGCCAACGTCTGGATCCGCGGCATCCTCGAGGACGATTTCGGCGTGAAGCCGTCGTCGATCCACTGGCGCCGGGGTGGAGTCGAAGACCCGGGCCGCCTCGAGCGCGCACCGATCAAGCTGCCGCCGGATGTCGACCTGCAGCAGGTGCCCGACGGCAAGACCCTGTCCGGCATGCTGGAGGCGGGCGAGATCGACGCGATGATCAGCGCGCGCGCGCCGTCGTGCTTCGAGCGCGGCGCGAAGAACGTCGCCCGCCTGTTCCCCGACTACCGCACGACCGAGGAAGACTACTTCCGCCGCACGAAGATCTTCCCGACGATGCACATCATCGGCATCCGCAAGTCGCTGGTCGAGAAGCATCCGTGGCTGCCGGTCAGCGTGTTCAAGGCCTTCCTGCAGGCGCGCGAGCTGTCGCTGTACGAACTCGGCCAGATCGGCCACCTGTTCGTGAGCCTGCCCTGGGGCGTGTCCGAGTTCCACAAGGCGAAGCAGCTGATGGGCGAGAACTACTGGAGCTACGGCCTCGAGCCGAACCACCACGTGCTCGAGACGTTCACCCGCTATCACTTCGAGCAGGGGCTGTCGGCACGCAAGGTCGCGCCGGAAGAGCTGTTCTGTCCGTCGGTGCTCGACCTGTTCAAGATCTAGGCCCGAGCCTATGGACCTGGTCATCCGGAACGCGAGGCTTGCCGACGCCGGTCCGGGTGATCCGCTGGTCGACATCGGGTTGGACGGCGGCGTCATCGTCGCCGTCCAACCTGCGCTGCGCGCAGAGGGGCCCGCGCACGATGCGCGCGGCAGGCTGGTGTCGCCCGGGCTGGTCGAGAGCCACTTCCACCTCGACAAGGCGCTGATCGTCGACCGCGTGCCGATGCAGCCCGACCGGATGAAGCGCGACCACATGGAGCGCACCGCGTCGATCAAGCACACGTTCACCGCGGAAGACATCTACGACCGCGCGCGGCGCACGCTCGAACAGAGCCTGCTGCATGGCGTGATGCACATGCGCACCCAGGTCGAGGTCGACCCGAACGTCGGACTGCTCGGCTTCGAGGCGATCGAGCAGCTGAAGAAGGACTACGCCTGGGCGATCGACATCCAGTCCTGCGTGTTCCTGCAGGAGGGCTGGACCGGCGTCGCCGGCGCCGACGAGAACCTCGTGTCCTGCCTCGATCGCGGTGCACCGGTGGTCGGCGGCGGCATCCGCTACGACAGGGATGGGCCCCGGCAGGTGCGCCGGGTGTTCGAACTCGCGCAGCAGTACGACATCGATGTCGACTTCCATCTCGACGGCGGCTACGAGACCGGCAGCCTCGACTATCCGCAGGTGTGCGACCTCACCGAGAAGATCGGCTGGCAGGGCAGGGTGGCGTTCGGGCACGGGTCGAAGTACTCGTGCATGCCGGTCGCCGACCAGAAGGCGATCGGTCGCCGGCTGGGCGAGGCGGGCGTGTCGCTGGCCGTGCTGCCGGCCACCGACCTGTTCAACGCCGGGCGGCACATGGAGCACAGCGTGATCCGCGGCGTGACCGATGCCAACACGCTGATCGAGCAGGGCGCGAACTGCACGATCTCCACCAACAACGTATTGAACCCGTTCACGCCACTGGGCGACTGTTCGCTCACCCGCATCGTGAACCTGTATGCGAACGTGGTGCAGCGCTACGGTCCCAAGGACCTCGCGACCTGCTTCGAGATGATCACCGATCGCGCGGCGCGTGCGTCGCGCCTGCCGCGCTATGGCATCGCGGTCGGCAACGACGCCGA
>JAIENF010000299.1 GCA_019751575.1 Burkholderiales bacterium | reverse complement strand
TGCTTCGGCAACCGTGGTGAACCGGGGCATCACCGAAGCCGAGGTGCTCGCCGCGCAGGCGGGCTGGTGCAAGGCGCTTGTCAGCATCAGCCAGACCGGCGAGAAGAGCGGCCAGCCCGCAGCCAAGGCGCTGGCCGAGAAGGTGATAGACAGCGCCTACGGCTACCAGATGGGTACCGTGCTGTTCAAGCCGACGCTGACCACCGCGCCGCAGACCTTCCGCACCACGCGCGCCGGCGCGCTGGCCTACTTCGTCGGCGGCGACAGCAACTTCCCGAAGGACACCGGCTTCGCGCTCAAGGGCTGGACGAAGTGCGAGTCGAAGAACGCGGCGATGTTCATCGCCGGCGACTCGGCCACCACCATGGGCAACGTGATGATCACCGACAAGGGCGGCAACGTCACCACCGTCGACAAGACCTGGAAGTTCGTCAAGGACGATGCGGGCCGTCTGCGCATCGTGGTGCATCACTCGTCGCTGCCGTACCAGGCGAAGTGACGCCGGGCATCGCCTGAAGCGCGCGGTCCACGTCGGATCCGGACGGGGCGAAGGATCGGGGGATCCTTCCGCTGCAGTGACGGCAGGCATTGACAGCACCCGTCCCGCTTCACAGAATGGCTCCTCCCGCAGGAGGAGAACAACATGACCATAAAAACAACGGTCACCGGCGTCATGCTCGCAACGTGCGTGACCGCCGCCGGTGCACAGTCGTTCCCGAACCAGCCGGTGCGCATCCTCGTCGGCTTCGGTGCCGGCGGCAGCACCGACATCGTCGCACGCACGCTGGCACAGAGCCTGACCACCGACTGGAAGCAGAACGTGCTGGTCGAGAACCGGCCCGGCGCGAGCGGCATGATCGCCGCGGAGATGGTCGCCAAGGCGGCACCCGACGGCCACACGCTGATGATCACGCCGCAGACCAGCCTCGCGGTCGCGCCGGCGCTGTTCGGCAAGGCGCCCTACGACACGATGCGCGACTTCACGCCGATCACGCAGATCGGCTACACGCCGCTGCTGATGGTGGTGCATCCCTCGTTCCCGCCGCGCAACTTCAAGGAATTCCTCGCGCTCGCGCGCAAGACGAAGGAGCCGATCACCTTCGGATCGGGCGGCATCGGGTCCTCGCCGCACATGGCCGGCGAACTGATGGCCGCACAGCTCGGCATCAAGATCACCCATGTGCCGTACAAGGGCGAGAACCCGGCGCTCACCGACACCATCGGCGGCCAGATCCCGATCATGTTCGGCAACCTGCCGGTGGCGGTGCCGCATGTGAACAACGGGCGGCTGCGCGGCCTGGCGAACACGTGGAGCACGCGTTCGGTGCTGGCGAAGGACATCCCGACCGTCGCCGAGTCCGGCTTCAAGGACTATGCGATCGCCACCTGGTTCGGCCTGCTCGGCCCCGGCAACATGCCGGCGGAGCTGAGCTCGCGCATCCAGCGCGACACCGCGCGGGTGCTGAACGTGCCCGCGACCCGCGAGAAGCTCACCGGCATGGGTGTCGACCTGGTGCTCGACACGCCCGAGCAGTTCCGCGAGTACCTGCGAAGCGAGGTCGCCCGCTATGCCAAGGTGATCCGCGACGCCGGCATCAAGGGCGAATAGTGCAGGCGCCCGGCATGCGCGTCGGCGTCATCGGCCTGGGCGCCCTGGGCCGGCCGATCGGCGAGCGGCTGCTGAAGGCCGGCTTTCGGACGGCCGTGCATGACGTGCGCAGCGCGCCGATGCAGGAACTGGCCGCGCTCGGCGCGCAGGCCTGTGCCACGCCGGCGGATGTCGCGGCGCAGAGCGACCTGATCATCAGCCTGGTGTCGGATGCCGCGCAGACCGATGCCATCGTGTCGGGCCCGCGCGGCATCCTCGAGGCATTCGCGCCCGGCAGCCTCTTCGCTACCGGCAGCACGCTCGGGCCCGAGGTGGTGCGGCGGGTCGCGTCGCAGGTGGCAGCAAAGGGGTGCGACACCCTCGACATGCCGATCTCCGGCGGCATACTCGCCGCGAAGGAGGGCGCGCTGAGCCTGATGGTCGGCGCGAGCGAACGGACGCTCGAACGCGCACGGCCGGTGCTGCGCGTGTTCGCACGCGACATCACCCACTGCGGCGCGGTGGGCAGCGGCCAGGCCGCGAAGCTCGCGCACCAGCTGGTGTTCGGCACCAACGTCATGGCGCTGCTCGAAGGCCTCGCCCTGGGACAGGCGGGTGGCGTCGATCCGGACGTGATGAAGTCGGTGCTGAAGCAGGGGCTCGCCAACAGCACGGTGCTGCAGGTCTGGCACGACCTCGGCCCGCGCTGGAAGGGCATGCTGCAACCGACCGAACCCGACGCGCCGCTGCCCAACCTGCGCAAGGACCTGCACCTGGTGCTCGAGATGGCCGAATCGCTTGGGGTATCGTTGCCGGTGGCACGCCATGCGTCCGGGATCGCCGACTCCGGCGCGGCGACAGGGCACGACGATCCGGCGCTCTAGCGCCGCACGTGCGGTCCTCATGCCTCACTCCACCGACGGATCCTCCCCGTGATCGATACCCCGCCCCGCCTGCCCTCGCCGCCCGGCACGTGCGACACGCACATGCACATCTTCGAGCCGGGTTACGCGATGCTGCCCGGCGCCAACCAGCCGTCGATCCCCGCGGGCGTCGCCGACTACCGCCAGTTGCGCGCGCGGCTGGGCATCACCCGAACGGTGATCGTGCAGCCGGCCGCCTACGGCAACGACAACCGCTGCACGCTGGCCGCGATGGCATCACTCGCCGATGAGGCGCATCAGACGCGCGGCGTGGCGATCGTGCTGCCCGAAGAGAGCGACGCGCACATCGCGGCGCTCACCGCCGCCGGCATCCGCGGCATCCGCTACCACCTGCTGCCGTCCGGGTGCGTGACCTGGGACACGCTCGGCACCATGACCGCGCGCGTCGCGCCGCATGGCTGGCATGTGCAGATACAGACCACCAGCCGGGAACTGGCCGAGCATGCGGCCCTGCTGGAGTCGCTGCCCTGCGACATCGTCATCGACCATATCGGCCGCTTCAGCCAGCCGGTCGCGTCCGACGACGCGGCATGGAAGGCGTTCCGCCGGCTGGTCGACCGCGGTCGCTGCTGGGTCAAGCTGTCTGCGCCGTACCACGGCTCGAAGACCGGCGCGCCGGCGTACGCCGATGCCGCGGCGTCGGCGAAGGAACTGATCCGCGCCGCACCCGAGCGCATGCTGTTCGGCACCAACTGGCCGCACCCGTCGCTGCAGACGGACCTGCCGGACGATGCGACGCTGCTCGACCGGGTGAACGAGTGGGCGGGCAGCGAGGCCGTGCGGCAGGCGATCCTCGTCGGGAATGCGGCGAGGGTCTACGGGTTCTGAGGCGGCGCGCCCGGAGAACGTCCGGCCCGTCATGGATTCCCGCGATACCGCTCCACTGCCAATGCCAGGCGCCGCATCACTTCGCGGCGCAGCGCGTCCGGCTCGATCACTTCGACCCGCTCGCCGTGCCGGAGGATGTCCATCACGAGTTCGTGCGGCTGCGCGTAGGGCACGCGCAGTTCATAGGTGCCGTCGGGCAGGGTGCGCGCTTCCTGCTTCGGATGCCACTGCTCGGGACGTACCCAGATCGCCGCCTGCGCGTCGAAGTGCAAGGTAGCCCACTGCAACTGTTCGCCCTTGTAGATTCCGTAGCCGCCACCGAGCCGCAGGTCCACCGCTTTCAGTGACACGCGCTTCGCCGTCGCCTCGAGCGGTGTCGCCCGTTCGATCGCATCGATCGCGAACGTGCGGAAATCGTCTGCCGCATGGCACCACGCATCGAGGTACCAGCTGTTGCGGTGGAACACGAGCCGCAGCGGAGAGACCTCCCGCGTAGTGCGGCTGTTCCGATGGCGACCGACGTAATCGATCTGCAGGCGGCGGCCACCCATCACCGCCGCCCCGACCATCTGGAACCATTTCAGCGCAACGGGCCGGCCCATGTTTCCGACGATGCGTACCCGCAGCAGGACCTCGCGGGCTGGTGCATTGGCGCGGGCGAGCAGGCCCTCGAGCCGCGTGATCAGCGGCCCTACCTCGCCTCCGATGAATCCAGCCGGATCGAGTTCGCGCAACAACGCGTTCATGGTCATCAATGCATGGATCTCTTCTGCCGAGAACCAGAGCCCCGGCAGCGCGTAGCGAGGACCACTGTGGCCCTTCGACCTGTCGAAGCGATACCCGCCCGCGAAGCGGTCATACACGATCGGTGCGTGCATCCGGTCGCGCATGTAGGCGAGGTCACGCTTGAGCGTCGCGCGCGACACCTCCAGCGCACTGCACAGCGCGCCAAGCGGAAGGCAGGCGTGTTCGTCCAGGAGCTGGTCGATGCGGTAGAAGCGTTCGAGCGGGTTCAAGGATCTCCGTGGCGAAGAGCGTCAGGCGACTGTCGATGTCTCATCGAAGATGCTCGATGAAGCCACACCAATGGCCGAAGCCTTTACGGCCCCACCGGCTCATGACTTGAGCCAGCGGGTTCCCGTTCACTGAGAAAGCTCAGCACCCTGCACGGCCTGCAGCGCGGGCGCTTCCGGCTTCGCGGGTGCCGGCGGCAGGACGAGCTTGCATTTCCGGAGGATCGCGGCCTGCTGCACGGCATCCGCCTCGCCCTTCAGGCGTGCGTACTCAGCCTCCTGCGCACGCGTACCGCCCAGGAAGAACAGCGTCGGCCAGAACAGGATGATGCCGACCGTCATCAGGGCCGCGTCGTTCGAGGCGGCCTGGTCGAGGCGACCACCGAGTTCGAGCGTCCGCGTATTGATGCGCGCGAGCTCGGCGCCCAACTGATCGCAGTCATGGGACTGGTAGATCAGCGGCGACACGCTCTGGGCCGTGATGTTGTTGGAAGCTGTAGCGCAGCCCCCGACAGCCACGGCAAAGCAGAGCGCGACTGCAGTCGTCTTCTTGAACATGATCCTGTCTCCCTGTGGATGTCACCGCGGCAGCTCCGCGTTGAAGATCGAGGGGATTCGATTCCCCTCGGCCGTGCCCAAGGATCAGGGGTCAAAGGCTCATGGGCCGATACTGCGAAAATGCCGCAGATCATGTCTGTTGAGCGACGATCTTCGCGCTGCGACCGGCTGCCATCGAGCAGTACCGCGAGGCGCGACTCGCTCAGGGATTGCTGCGGCATCGCTTCGGTCAACTGATTGGCGACGACTTCCTTGATCGCAAGTGCCTGGCTCTCGTCGGAGGGGGTTCCTCCATGAGGACGCTTTCGGGGCGGGCGCAATGGTGTTTCCTGTCCAGGATCGCCGTTCCTTCTGGCGGCTCCGACCTCCGCGGGCGGATTCCGGCAGCGCAATGTATGCTCCGCACACAGCCCCGTCAGGCCTGACGGGTCGAACACTCGAGTGATGATCCGATGCCAGAAACGTCCGCACGCAAAACGAGAAACAAGCTCGCCATGATCTATGGCGGGGGAATCCTCGCCTTCACCGTCATCGTTGGCTTCATCACCCTGCTGGTGAAGTTCCTCGCGCACGTCGGTTGACGTGAGGCGGGCGCGGAGCACCCGCGCAAGACTCAAGACCTGACCCCAGAGCCGGGGCCCGCACGACACCAGCCGAGGTCTCCGCATGGCGAACGCGCCCGAGGTGTATGTCAACGGCCGCTACCTGCCGGCCGACCAGCCGCAGGTGTCGTTCTTCGACTGGGGCTTCCAGTTCGGGGATGGCGTCTATGAGGTGATCTCCACCTGGCAGGGCGTGATGTTCCGGCTCGACGACTACCTCGACCGGCTCGATGCATCGATGCATGCCGCGTGGCTGGATCCGGGGCTCAGCCGGGCGCAGTGGCGCGAAGCGGTGATCGAGGTCACCCGGCGCAGCGGGCTGCGCGATGCGGGAACGAAGATCATCGTCAGCCGCGGCGCGCAGCCGCCGGGCACGAACGACCTGCGCCTCTGCAGGCCCAACGTGTTCATCGCCGCCTCGCCCTACATGTTCCTCGGCACCGAGGCGCAGCGCGACAGCGGCATCCGGCTGATGATCGCGCACCAGCGCGGGATGCCGGCCGACACGCTCGACCCGCGCTACAAGCACATCTCGCGGCTGCAGTACAACCTCGCTCGGATCGAGGCGGCCGAGGCGGGCCATGACGACCTGGTCTGGCTGTCGCACGATGGCTACGTGCAGGAGGCGCCGCGCTCGAACCTGTTCGCCGTGCGCGACGGCGTGCTC
This sequence comes from Burkholderiales bacterium, assembly GCA_019751575.1. GTDB lineage: Bacteria > Pseudomonadota > Gammaproteobacteria > Burkholderiales > CAIKXV01 > CAIKXV01. The sequence goes on along the minus strand of JAIENF010000299.1, from coordinate 15,597 downwards.
TACACCCCGGCCGCCGGCGTGCTCCACGGCATCACGCGCATGACGTTCTGCGAGCTCGCACGCGAGCTCGGCATCCCGGTCGAGGTGCGCCCGCTCACGGCGTTCGACCTGTTCGTCGCGGACGAGGTGTTCACCTGCAGCACTTCCGGGGCGGCGCTGGCGGTTCGCGAGGTCTCGGGGCGACCGGTGCGGCAGGCGGTGCCCGGCGTGATCACGCGCAGGCTGCAGGAGGCGTACTGGCGCATCCGTGCCGAGGGGCGGCACGGAACGCCGGTGTATCCGGGCTGAGCTACACTCGATGCCGGCCTCGCAGTCCGGCCAACGCCCCGGGGTGCAAGGCAGCCTCCTTCACCGAGCCCGTGCGCGCCACGCTCGAGCGAATGCCTCTTCAGCAGTAGACAGCTCGCCAGTTCCGGCGCCAATCTCATCCATGCGCCGGCGAAGCGCTTCGTCCTGCGCAACGACGATATCGACATGGGGTGGGGCAGGCTCACGGCTGCAGCGACATCCATCAACCAACAGGGGACCGGGATGGCAACGATCGACAGCGGGTTCGGTGACGCAGCGCATTGCATGATGATCACGTTCGAAATCGACCCGGCGGACGAGGCCGAATTCAACGACATCTACGACAACGACCATGTGCCGAACATCATGAAGCTGCCCGGGGTGACCGAGGTGCTCCGCTTTCGAGAGGCGCAGCCGAATGCGAAGGGTTTCCTGGTCTACACCGCGATCTACATGATGGCGACCGAGAACCTTCACCTGACACCGGAGTGGACGGTGCTGTCGGACCTCGGGCGCTGGGCACCGGTGATTCGCCCCAAGGTCAAGTCACGCACCCGCAGCACCGGCCCGGTGATCGCACGCTTCCGCAAGACCGGCCTCTGATGGCCGGCATGGCGTCTCGCACGCGCGGCAGCCCCGCACGACAACCTGCTGCGCCTCGAATCGGTCGCCAGCCGCCGAAGCCTCGCCTGCCCGACCTTCCCTGGCAGGACACCCCCGGAGCGATGATGTCCAGAACCCGCCTGTCCGTGAATGCTGCCGTGCTGCTTGCCGCGGCGATCCTCGCGCCGTCGGCCGTCGCGCAAACCGCGGCGTCCACCTTTCCGAACAAGCCGATCCGCTGGATCGTGCCCTACCCCACCGGCGGCACGTCGGATTTCCTCGCACGCCTGATCGGCCAGCGGCTGACCGAAGCCTGGGGCCAGCCGGTGCTGGTGGACAACCGCAGCGGCGCCAACGGCAACATCGGTACCGAACTGGCGGCGCGTGCGGCACCGGACGGCTACACCCTGCTGCTGGTGGCGAGCACGTTCACCATGAACCCGGCGGTCTACCCCAAGCTGCCGTTCGACACCGCCCGGGACTTCGCCCCGGTCACGACGCTGCTGTGGCAACCCTACCTGCTGTCGGTGCATCCTTCGCTGCCGGTGGCCTCGGTCAGGCAGCTGCTCGATCTCGCCCGGGCGAAGCCGGGCGAGATCACCTACAGCTCGGGTGGCAACGGCAACGCCACGCACATCGCCGGCGAGCTGTTCGCATCGATGGCGAAGGTGAAGTTCACGCATGTTCCCTACCGCGGCGTCGGCCCGGCCATCCAGGCGCTGCTCGGCGGCGAAGTGAAACTGTCCTGGGCGTCCTCGGTCGCGGTGCGGCCGCACCTGGCATCGGGCAAGCTGCGCGTGCTTGCGGTCACCGGGCGCAAGCGCATCGCTGCATTGCCGGACGTGCCCACCGTGGCGGAATCGGGCTTGCCGGACTATGTAGAAGGCAACTGGCAGATGGTGCTGGTGCCCGCGCGCACGCCTGCGCCGGTGATCGACCGGCTCAACGGCGAACTGGTGCGTATCCTGCGCACGCCCGAGCTCACCGCGTCGATCCAGCAGACCGGCTCGGACGTGATGGCGAACAGCGCAGCCGAATCGGCCGAACTGGTCCGCGCCGACCTGAAGCGCTACGGCCAGCTGATACGCGCGCTGGACATCCGAGCCGACTGAACACACGCACTCGCGATGCACCACGCCACGAACCCGGCGCGTACTGTTTCCGTGCGCCGGGTCCGCGCGACCGCGTACCATTGCTTCTCCATCGGTCATGAAGGCGGCTGTTTACATGGCAAACCTTACATCGCTGTTGCGCGACGAGATCACCCGGCTCGCCCGGCGCCAGATAAACGCAGAAATCGCCCCCCTGAAGAAGCGCTGGGCGCAGCAGCGCCGCGTGATCGCGGCACTGAAGGACGAATGCAGCGCGCTGCGGCGCGAGGTCGCACAGTTGAGCAAGCGGACCTCGAAGGACGCAGCACCCAGGTCGACCGCCGGTGCTGACGATGCCGACATGCCGCGCCGTCGGTTCAGTGCCGGAGGCCTGCGGTCGTTCCGCAGCCGGCTGGGACTCACCGTGCGCGAACTCGCGACCTTGCTCGACGTGAGTGAACAGACGATCTACAACTGGGAGACCGCGTCGACCCGGCCCCAGCCGGCGATGATCGACACCATCGCCCGGCTGCGCGCGCTGGGCAAGCGTGAGCTGAAGGCGCGCCTGCTGGAACTGCAGGAAGCCAGGTAGCACCTGCGGCAACGCCGCGTTGCAGCCAGCCCGTCACGGCTTCGCGAACGCGAGCACGTCGGCTTCGGTGCGCTTCAGCAGCGTCTTCAGCAGCGGTGGCTCGAAGCGCCGCTGCACCGTGATCGCGTAGAAGTTTTCGTGCAGGTCCGGAACGACGCAGTACTCGGCGAGGGTGCCGTTTCGAAGCTCGTCCTGCACGACGACCGTGGGCACCAGCGCGACACTGTCCGAATCCCGCGCCAGCAGCCGCAGCAGCGCCATGTCGTCCACCTCGGCGCGGAGCCGGTAACGCAGCCCGCGCTGCTCGCACATGAGGTCGAAGCCGGTGCGGATGTCGTTGTCACGGCCCGGCAGCAGCAGGGGCACGTCGGCCAGTTCTTCCGGGAACCGGAAGGCACGGCGCTTCGCGCGCGGCTTGCCGACGAGGCTCACCGGCTGCCGCGCGATGCGCCGGCAGCGCCAGGGATCATCGACGGTCGCCGGGACGCGCTGGTTGGATAGCACGAGGTCGATCGCGTGCACGCGCAGCCGGGCCAGCAGTTCCTGCAGGCTGCCCGATTGCAGCGCCAGCGAGACGTCGTCGCGCGCAAGCAGCGGACGCACGAAGTTTTCCTGGAAGTTCCGCGACAGCGTGGCCATCGCACCGATGCGCAGGACCTGGCGCTGCTGGCTGTGCCCGTCGCGCAGCAGCGCGAGCAGTTCGCTGCCGGAGGCGAAGATGTTCTCCGAGTAAGCCAGCGCGAGGTGTCCCGCCTCGGTCAGCTGCAACGTCCGCCCGACGCGCGTGAACAGGGGTTGCCCGAACGCCTCCTCGAGCTGCCGGATCTGGCTGGAAAGCGCGGATTGCGACACGTGCAGGCGAGCTGCCGCCCGCGTCAGGTTGCCGTCCTTCGCGACCGCCCAGAAATAGTGCAGGTGGTGGTAGTTGAGCCTTGCCATGCAGGAGGTCCCCGGCGCCGGATTGATCGTTCTTTCCTGGTTTACGAATCGTGCGGAACAATGAATTTTACGCATGTACGGCCGCTGCGTAGATTCACGCCATCGCGCCGATCGCGCAAGGGACCGGAGCCGGACGTGGATAGTGCAGCACTTGCAGCGATGGTCCAGGACGCACCCGAGTGGCGCAGCATGCTGCTGCTCGGCATGCCTGCCGCCTGTGCGGTCGCGGCCATCGCGGTGGCCGTCGCGCGCCCTTCGCCAGCCGCAGCCTGGACCCTCGTGCGATCCGCCTGCGCGATCGCACTGGGGGCGGCGATCCTCTCGCTTCTCGCATTCATTGCAGCGGGTGCCGCCGTTCTGCCGGTCGGGCCACTATCGCTGTTGCGCACGGATGCAGCGGGCGCGGTCGTGCTCACGCTGGTAGCGTTCATCGGATGGGTGATCGCCGGCTACTCGCGACGCTGCCTCGAGGGCGAGCCGGCACAGGTTCGCTACGCCATGTGGCTGATGGCGACCCTTGCCGGCGTGGGCGGCGTGGTGATCTCGAACGACCTGCTCGCGCTCGCCGCGTGCTGGATGATCGCCAGTGGTGCCCTGCAACGACTGTTGCTGTTCCACGAAGACCGGCCGGCCGCACGCATTGCCGCGCACAAGAAGCTGATCGCCAACCGGCTGTCCGAACTGTTCCTGTTCGCGGCCATCGGGTTGCTCTGGACGACCCTCGACACCCTGCGCATCGATGCCATCCTGGCGCACCCGGCGTTGTCGGCTCCGGGCGGGGCTCCGTTTGGGGTGCATCTTGCGATGGTACTGGTCGTCCTGGCGGCCCTGCTCAAGTGTGCGTTGCTGCCGTTCCATGGCTGGCTGATCCAGGTGATGGAGGCACCCACGCCAGTGTCCGCGCTGCTGCATGCCGGCGTGGTGAACCTGGGTGGCTTCGTGCTGATCCGCCTGTCCGGCCTGCTGGACGCCGTGCCTGCGGCGCAGGTGCTGCTGGTGGTCGCGGGCACCACCACCGCGGTTCTGGCAGCGCTGGTCATGACCACGCGCATCAGCATCAAGGTCTCGCTCGCCTGGTCGACCTGCGCGCAGATGGGCTTCATGCTGATGCAGGTCGGACTGGGTGCCTATGCACTGGCGCTGCTGCACCTGGTCGCGCATTCCCTCTACAAGGCCCACGCCTTCCTGTCGGCCGGCGATACCGTGCACAGGACCGCCGCCCTCGCGCTCGCCGAGCGTTCGCCGCAGGAGCGGATGAGCAGCGCCCTCGCGGCGGCACTGGCCGCCGCCGGCCTGATGGCCGCAGCCCAGCATGCATGGGCATGGCTGTACGATGCACCTGCCGTCATCGACCCCGTGCAGTGGGCACTCGCCGCGGTTGCCTGCCTCGTGCTTGCACCGCTGCTGGTCAACGCCGCGCGCGGCGCACAGGCACAGCCGCTCCTGCTGCTGCTGTCCGCGTGCGCGGTCGCACTTGCCTACGCAGGAATGCACCAGTTCGGCAGTGGATGGATGCCGGGCCGCGCTGCCGGCACGGGCCTGCTGCCGTGGCTGCTGGCCGCAGCCGTTCTGGCGGCGTTCGCGGCACTCTACCTGCTGCAGGCGGCGATCCGTTCCGCCCCGGCCAGCCCGCTCGCACGCCGTCTTCATCCATGGTTCTACGCCGGCCTGTTCCTCGATGAGCGCACGACCCGTGCCGGCTTTCGCGCGTGGCCGTTGCACACACCCGGGAGTCGTCCATGAACGCACCGATTGACGCCATTGCGGCCCGCGCCCGGTCCGTGATCGCCGCCATCGAAGCCGCGACCGGCCGCATCGCACCGGCCTGGCCGCTCGACCGGCTGATCGCGGTCAATCCGTACCAGGGACATGCAGACAAGCCGATCGCCGAAGCGCACGCACGGTTGCGCTGGCTGAGCGGGACGCGCCTGTCGATGCCGCGCACATGGTATCGGGAAGAGTGGCTCGCGGGACGTATCGGGTGCGAAGACCTGCAAGCTGCGACCGAGCAGTGGATCGAGGCGGGATGCACCGACCCACTGCTGCCTGCCGGGCATGCCCTGGGTCGATCCGACGCCATGTTCGACGCCTTGCTCGCCGCGCTGGACGAGGCCGCCACCGTGCCGCCGCCGGAACATCCTCGGCTGCCCCTGGCCACCGCAGTTGCCGAGCCGCCACACCTGCCGGGGCAGCCCCTGCGCTGGGCCGACATCGTCGTTCACCAGATCAGCCAGCACAACGCCGCCTTCTTCGACGGCAGCCAGTCCGCATGGCGGCCGGACGACGGCCGCGGACTGTACGCAAGCTGGCGCGAGTGGATGGCCTTCGACCGCGTCCTGCCCTCGCGTCCTGCAAGCCCCGCGCTGCGGGTCCATGCCCTGACGCTTCCCGAGGATCCGCTGGACGTGATCAGCGCCGTCGCCGATGCGCTGTGCATCGACGGCAGCGACCTCGAGGAATGGTGTGAAGCGCTGCTGCTCGACATCGGTGGCTGGGCGGCCTGGTGTGCCTACCTGCGCCACCAGCGAGTGCTCGACGGGGACGCGCCTGCATCGCCGGCCGCGACCGGGATCGGGACCGGCCCGGATGATCGCACCCCGGTCGAGCCGATGATCGATCCGATCGTCGAACTGCTGGCCGTGCGGGCCGGATGGGAATGGCTGCTGCTGCGCGACGATCCGTCTCTGGCCGATCGCCTGCGCGCAGCGCGGCGCGAAGCGGCTGCGCTGCGCCTGGCGCAGGACGACGCGCGTCACTGCATCGACTGGCTGCTGCAGTCCGCCGTCGAACACGCATACAGCCGCACGCTGTGCGACGCGCTCGCGTCGACGACCGATGCACCCGCTGCAGCGCCGGCGGCGGCGATCGAGGTGCAGGCGATGTTCTGCATCGACGTGCGCTCCGAACCCTACCGACGGGCGCTCGAGGCCACCAGCCCGGGCCTGCGGACCCTCGGCTTCGCCGGCTTCTTCGGACTGCCGATCGCCTACGTGCCGCTCGGTACGGCTGCCTCGTTTGCCCAGGTGCCGGGACTGCTTGCACCCTCGTGCCGCGTCACCGAGACCGTGGCGCGGGATGGCGCGCAGCCCACCGAACGTGATGAACATGCGGCCCATGCCGTTCCGGATGCCCGCCTGGGTGCGCTGCGCCAGCGCAGGTTGCAGACACAGCGCAGCTGGTCGACGGTGCGCACGGCAGCCGCATCCACCTTCGGCTTCATCGAATCGCTCGGTTTCGCCTATGTCGGCAAGCTGTTGAAGGACAGCCTGCCGTCGGTCGCGCCGGTGGCACGCGTCGAATCCTGCGGACTGCGCGACGGGGAGGCATCCCGCCTCCGGCTGCGACTGGAGGACGCGGCGGGCCCGGAAGCAGGCGCAGCATCCCGGCGCGAGGTGGACCTGAGCGCTGGAATCCTCGGCGTGCTCGCGGCGGCGGGCCTGAAGGCACCGTTCGCGCCGCTGGTGCTGATCGCGGGCCATGGCAGCCAGACCCGCAACAATCCGCATGCGGCCGGGCTCGAATGCGGGGCCTGCGGCGGCCATGGCGGCGAGGTGAACGCCAGGCTGCTCGTCTCGCTGCTCAATGACCGCAGCGTCCGGAGCGCGCTACGCGTCCGTGGCCTGCCGATCGAAGACACCACATGGTTCGTCGCCGGCGTGCACGACACCACGACCGACGAGGTCGTGCTGTTCCAGGACACGCCCGTGCCGACGACACACGCCGATGCCTTGGCGCGATTGCAGGTCCGGCTGCGCGAGGCCAGCGACGCGGCCCGCGCCCGCCGGGCACCTTCGGTATCACCGGACCTCGCCGGGGTGGAGCCCGTCCGGCTGCTGCGGGCACTCCGGCAACGTGCCAACGACTGGGCCCAGACCCGGCCCGAGTGGGGACTCGCCGGCAACGCCGCGTTCATCGCCGCGCCGCGGGCGCGCACGGCGCACCTTGACCTGCAGGGCCGCGTGTTCCTTCATGACTACCACTGGTCGGAGGATCCGACGCTCGCCGTCCTGGAGCTCATCATGAGCGCGCCGGTGGTGGTGGCGCACTGGATCAACATGCAGTACTACGCCTCGACGGTCGACAACGTCCGCTATGGCAGCGGCAGCAAGCTGTTGCACAACGTCGTCGGCGGCAACCTCGGCGTGTTCGAAGGCAACGGCGGCGACCTGCGCATCGGCCTGCCCTGGCAGTCGCTGCACGATGGCGAACGGCTGCGCCATGCACCGTTGCGGCTGCATGTCTTCATCGACGCGCCATCGGCTGCGATCGAGGCCATCCTGGGCCGGCAGCCCGGGGTGCGCGCCCTGGTGGACAACGGCTGGCTGCATCTCCTTCGGCTGGGTCCGACGGGCAGCGCACCGCAGCGCTACCGCGGCGGTACCTGGACGCACGCGACCGGCGGTGAATCGCCTCAAGGCCGCGCTGCCGGCTGATCGGAAACCTCCTCACCGTTGCCGCTCGATCGGCAGGGAGAGCGCCGGGCATCGTCCAGCGATGGCGTTCGCGCCAGGTGCGTGGCAAGGTACCGCCAGCGCATTCCTGGCGCCTGCCGCGATCGACCATGCATGCGGCATCCACCCACCCGCAGGAGGAAGCATGCTGTTCCTGACCGAGAAGGACGTGATCGATGCAATGTCGGGCGGACAGCCCGCGCTCGAGTCGGTCGAACTGATCGAGGAGCTGATGCGCCAGCAATCGGCCGGCAGCACCTTCCAGCTCAAGCGCTGCACCGTGACGCATCCGGATCACCCCGGCCACCTGTGGCACAACCTGCGCATCCTCCCCGGCATGGTGCCGGGGATGGGCACCGCGGCCGTGCGTGTCTACTCGGGTTACCGCGGCACCAACCGCTCCGAGGTGATCTGCCTGTTCGACTGGGACACGATGGAGATGGTTTCGATCATCTCCGACTACCACCTGCACGCGATCCGTACTGCATCGCCCTATGGCGTCGCGGCGAAGCACCTTGCGCGCGAGGACGCGAGCTCGATCGGCATCATCGGCACCGGGCGCTATGCCCGCGCGTTGACCGCCGCCACGTGTGCGGTTCGCCCGATCCGCAAGGTGAAGGCCTACAGCCGCAACCCGGAGAACGTCCGCCACTTCTGCGAGTCGATGCAGCAGGCGCTGGGCATCGAGGTCGAGCCCGCAGGCTCTGCCCGCGAGGCCGTGCGCGGAACCGACGTGATGATCACCGCGACGTCCGGAAACGTCGTCGTCTTCGAGGCAGGATGGCTCGAGCCGGGCGCGTTGCTGATGTCGCTCGCCCCCGGCGAGTTCGATCCTGAAACCATCCTGCGTTCGCGCGTGTTCGTATCGAGCATCGAGCAGGTGGTCGGTGACGACCCTCCGCGCAAGCCGTTCTCGACGGTGCTGGCCGATGGCCGATTCCGCCCAGAGGACATCTGCGCCGAGTTCTGCGACGTGGTGGCCGGAAAGAAGGCCGGGCGGAAAAGCCCCGAAGACATCATCCTCTACGAGTGTCCGGGCATGGGCATACTCGACGCCGCGATCGGACACTGGGTGTTCGGCCGCGCGAAGCAGAAAGGGCTGGGCACCGAGCTCCCGTTCGGCGAGGCGCTCGGCGGGCACTGACCCCCGCCCTGACGCTTCGACAGGCCGGTCCGGCCGCGCAGATGGCATCATCGGTACCACCCGATCACGCATCGATCGCCGCAGGATGCCCGCATGACCCAGGCTCGAACTCCGCTCCTCCGCTTCGAAGTCGGCGTCGATATCGGCGGCACGTTCACCGACGTCGTCTGCCGCAGCGATTCCGGCGAGGTGCGCCTGGTGAAGATCCCGACCACCCGTGCCAACCCGAGCGCCGGGGTCCTGCACGCCGTGCAGCACATGGCGCGGGAATGGAACGTAGCCCCGGCCTCGATCACCCGCTTCGTGCACGGCACGACGGTGGCGACCAATGCCGTGCTGGAGCGCAAGGGCGCGAAGATCGGGCTGATCTGCACCGAGGGTTTCCGCGACACGCTGGAGATCGGCCGCCAGAACCGGCACGCGGTGTACAGCGTGCTGCTCAGGCCGGAGACGCCGGCGTTCCTCGCGCCGGGTGCGCTGCGGCGGGAGGTCGCGGGACGCATGTCGGCGGACGGCACCGAACTCACCGCGCTCGATGAAGCCGCCGTGCGGCGCGAGGCCGACGAACTGGTCACCGCCGGCGTGCGCGCCATCGCGGTGTCCTTCCTGTTCTCCTACCTGAACCCGGCGCACGAACGGCGCGCAGCCGAAATCATCCGCGCCGCGCACCCGTCGCTGATGGTTTCGCTGTCGTGCGAGGTCGATCCGGCGTTCCGCGAGTATGAACGCACCTGCATCACCGCGTTCGACGCCTACCTGAAGCCAGTGATCGACCGCTACCTCGAGGACATGGAGCGCGACCTTGAAGCGGTCGGCGTCGGCTCGACGCTGCAGATCATGCAGTCGCGCGGCGGCGTCGCCTCGTCGCGCATCGCGCGGCGGCGCCCGGTCCGGCTGTTCCTGTCCGGCCCGGCCGCCGGGGTGATCGGCGGCAGCATGGCCGGCCTGGCCGCGGGCTTCGACGACGTGATCACCATCGACATCGGCGGCACCAGCGCCGACATCGCGCTGGTCAGCGGCGGACGGCCGATGATCGCCGCCGAGGGCATGCTCGACGGCTACGCCGTACGGGTACCGATGGTCGACGTGAATGCGATCGGGGCTGGCGGTGGCAGCATCGCCTGGATCGACGGCGCAAAGTCGCTGCGCGTCGGCCCGGCGTCTGCCGGTTCGGAACCCGGACCGGCCTGCTATGCACGCGGCGGCGAGCAGCCGACCGTCACGGACGCATCGATCGTGCTGGGTTACCTTGATCCGGCGTACTTCGCCGGCGGCTCGCTCAAGCTGCAGCCGGAACTGTCGCGCCAGGCCATCGAACGCAAGGTCGCGGTTCCGCTCGGCCTGACGGTCGAGCAGGCAGCGCTCGGCATCCACCGCGTGGTCAATGCGAACATGGCCGAAGGCATCCGGTTCGTGTCGATCAAGCGCGGCATCGACCCACGCCGCTTCGGGCTGGTGCCGCTGGGCGGCGGCGGGCCGGTGCATGCGACCGCGCTTGCGCGAGACCTGGGCATGCAGAAGGTGGTCGTGCCGCTGCATCCCGGCGTGCTGTCGGCCTCCGGCCTGCTCGCAGCCCCGGTCGAACACGAGGCCGCGGTCGCCTTCCATGCGCGCCTGGAACAGGCCACGCCTGACGACCTGGCGCGCGCATTCGCGGCACTCGACCGGCAGTGCGCCACGCTGATGCAGGTGGAAAACATCGACCCGGGCAAGGTCGAGGTGCGCTACTACGCCGATGTCTGCTATGTCGGGCAGTCGCACCATATCGAGGTGCCGGTATCGATGCAGGACGCAGGGGGCGAAGCCACCGGCGAACCCGCGGACGTGATCGCCCGCATCCGAGCCGGCTTCCACGAAGCCCATGACCGCATCTACGGCCACAGCGCCGGCGGCCCGATGACCTTCGTCAACCTGCGCGCGGTGCACCAGGCCCAGGCGACCGGCGAGCGGCCGCTCGAAGGCGAATACCGTCCCGCCGCCGGCGAGCCGTTGAAGGGTCGTCGCCCGATCATGACCGAGCTGTCGAACGGGTTCGTCGAGGCGAACGTGTACGAGCGCAGCCGGATCATGCCCGGCACCACGATCGCCGGACCGGCGATCATCGAGCAGGCCGACACCACCACCGTGATCGAGCCCGGCTGGACCGCGACGGTGGATGCCGTCGGCAACCTCGTGATGACGCAGGGAGAAGCGGCATGAACCGGGAACAGCGGGCAGCGGTCGTCGACCCGATCACCACCGAGGTGATCCGCAACAAGCTCGAAGGCATCGCCAACGAGATGGAGCTGACGCTGCTGAAGAGCTCCTTCTCGCCGATCGTCAAGGAGGGCCTCGATACCTCGGCGAGCCTGTTCACGATCGAGGCCGAGACACTGGCCCAGGCCTGCGCGATCCCCGTGCACCTGGCGACGCTGATCCCGACCATCCGCAGCATGATCGCGCGCTTCCCGCTCGACACGATGAAGGAGGGCGATGCGTTCATCCTGAACGATCCCTACTGCGGCGGCACCCACCTGCCCGACATCGCGATCATGACGCCGGTGTTCCATCGCGGCCGGATCATCGCGCTGTCGGCCAGCATGACCCACCATGGCGACGTCGGCGGCTACTCGCCCGGTTCGCTGCCGCCGAACTCGACCGAGATCTACCAGGAGGGACTGCGGATCCCGCCGCTGAAGTTCCGCGAGGCCGGCGCGTACAACGAGACCCTGGTTGCGCTGCTGCGCCAGAACTCTCGCTTGCCGGACACGTTGATGGGCGACCTCAATGCCCAGCTCGCCGCCTGCAATGTCGGTGCACGACGGCTGCAGGAACTGGCCGACGTGCATGGTGGCGAACTGCTGATGGCGACCTTCGCCGAGCTGCTCGACCGTTCCGAGATCATGACCCGCGAGGCACTGCGCCGGATACCCGAGGGCACCTACCGCTACGTCGACGAGATGGACAACGACGGCATCGAGCTCGACCGACGGATCCGGATCGAGGTAGCGGTGACGGTGAAGGACGGCACCATCCACTTCGACCTTGCCGGCACCAGCCCGCAGGTGCGGGGGCCGATGAACTGCGTGCCTTCGGGTTCGCAGGCCGCTGCGTACTACGCGGTACGCGTGCTCACCGATCCGACCATCCCGACCAACGGCGGCTGCTTCCGGCCGGTCACGCTCAACCTGCCGAAGGGGTCGCTCGCCAACCCGATCGAACCGGCACCGGTCAATGCGCGCACCTCGACCATCAAGCGCATCGCGACCTCGATGGTCAGCGCGCTGGCGGACGTGCTGCCTGACCGCGTCGGTGCACCGGCCGCCGGCACGCTGCTGGTGGTGGCGTTCGGCGGCAACCATGCCGACGGCCGGCGCTACATCGTCGGCGAGCTGATCGCCGGGGGCAGCGGTGCCGCGAACGGGCTCGATGGCGTCGACGTGGTCGATACCGATGCCAGCAACTGCATGAACCTTCCCGCCGAGGCGATGGAGATGGAAGCGCCGATCCGCCTGCACCGGGTGGCGCTGCGCCGCGACTCCGGCGGGGCCGGCGAGTTCCGCGGCGGGCTGGGCGTGGTGCGCGAGTACGAGATCCTCGCGGACGGCGTCACCTTCACCCATCGGGGCGAGCGGCACTACAGCGCCGCTCCCGGCCTCGCCGGCGGACAGCCGGGCGCATCGGCGCGTTCGGTGATCCGCCGCACGGACGGCAGCGAGCAGGTGATCCCGTCCAAGGCCTTGACCGTGCTGAACCGCGGCGACCGGGTGATCGTCGAGACACCGGGCGGAGGCGGTCATGGCGACCCTCGGCGCCGAGCGACCGTGCATGAAGACATCGCCAACGGCAAGGTGAGCGCGCAGTCCGCGCGCACGGTGTACGGCCATGCCGGCTGAACAGCCGCTGTGGGTCGAACAGCGCGAATCCGCGCCTATCGCGTGCCCGGCGCCCTGAGTTCCTGGCCACTTCGATCTCCCGGCAACCGCTCCGGCACCTCCACGCCGTCATGCCCGGCCGCACGGATGCGGCCGGCAGAGACCAGCAGCCGATGGCCGAGCAGGATGCACAGCACCAGCGTGGCCGGCACCGCGTCCCATGAACCGGCCTTCATCGTCATCCATTCATGCGCCAGCACCAGCAGCGACACCGGATACACCAGACGATGCAGCAGGGCCCAATGGCGGCCGAGCAGGACCATCATCGACCGGGTCGAGGTCACCGCCAGCGGCAGGAGACCGACCAGCGCGATCGCCCCGACCATGAGATAGGGCTTCTCGACGAGCTCGGCCCAAGCCACGGACAGGTCGCGCCCGAGGTCGAACTCGAAGAACAGCGCGGCATGGGCGAACGCGTAGGCGAAGCACCACAGGCCGAACATCCGGCGCATGCGCACCAGCCAGTTCCAGTCCGACAGGCGCTTGCCATGGCGGCTGCGCACCCGGCGCGACAGCCAGCCCGCTGCATCGCGCAGCGGCGTGATGGACAGCGCAACCAGCAGCAGCGTGCGCGCCGTCTCGCCGGTCACATGCAGCAGGCTCTCGAGCGGATTCGGACCCAGAACCTGCCCCGCCGTGCAGAACGCCAGCCAGAGCCCCGGGACGGCACAGCCGACGCAGGCGACCCACCAGAGTGCCCGGCCATGCGCGTCGAGCCAGGCGGCGAGCATCGGTCAGAACAGCGTGGCAGGATCGAGTCCTGCATACAGCGACGCTACCTGCGCGGCATAGCCGTTCAGGAACAGCGTCGGGCGTTTGCGCAGTTCGCCGATCCGGTTCTCGCGCGCCTGGCTCCAGCGCGGGTGCGCGACGTCGGGGTTCACGTTGCCGTAGAAGCCGTATTCCGAAGGCGCGGCAGCGACCCAGCTGGTACGCGGCCGTTCGTTGACCAGCCGGATGCGGGTGATCGCCTTCGGACTCTTGAAGCCGTACTTCCAGGGCACGACGATGCGCAGTGGAGCGCCGTTCTGCCTGGGCAGGGGCGCGCCGTACAGGCCGGTGGCGGCAAAGGTGAGCGGATGCATCGCCTCGTCGATGCGCAGGGCTTCCCGGTACGGCCATTGCAGCCCGCCGGCCACCCGCTGTCCGATCATCTCGGACGGCCGATGCAGGCTGGTGAACTCGACGAAGCGGGCCCGGCTCGTCGGACGCGCCCGACCGAGCAGGCGGCACAGTCCGAAGCCGCTCCAGGGCGCTACCAGTGACCAGCCTTCAACGCAGCGCAACCGGTAGGTCCGTTCCTCGCTGCCGAACAGTCGCTGCAGGTCGTCGATGTCGACGGTGAGCGGTTGCTCCACCTCGCCGTCTACGGTGATCGTCCACGGCGATACGGTCAGCGCCTGTGCCAGCACGCGCACCGCGCGCTTGTCGCTGGAGAACTCGTAGTAGTTGTTGTAGCCGGAGATGTCCGCCAGCGGCGTCGGTGCCTCGCCCGCGACGGTGCGTGCCGATTCCGGCAACGCGACCGAACAGCCCAGGATGCCCTCCGTGCCGGTGGAAGACGGACCCACGGCACGCGCGAGCGAAGCGACGCCGGGGAGGAGCAACGCTCCACCGCCGATCGCAGACGCTCCGACCAGACGCCGGCGTCCTTGCATCACCCACTCGGGCGAGAGCTCGGATGCGCGGACATCCGGCCGGCGACGCAGGAACAAGGGCGCTAGTCCCGCGGCAGTTCGGGGACTTCGACCCGCATGAACGGTGAGCTCAGCGCCTGCATGAACAGCACCAGGTCCTGCCTTTCCGTCGCGGTGAGGTCGAGCGGCTTCATCGACGGCGAAAGGTTGGTCCGCACCACGCCGCCGGTCACGTAATGCTCGACCACCTCCATCAGCGTACGCGCCGAACCGTCATGGAAGTACGGCGCGGTCCGTGCCGCCTCGCGCACCGTCGGGGTCTTGAACGCACCCTTCATCAGCGCGACCGGACGTTGCGCAAAGCGCCCGAGGTCGGGCTCGGGCTTGCCGAAGGCCGCCAGGCCGACGTTATGGAAGCCGTTGTCGGTGAAGTTCGGCCCGGAATGACAGGCCACGCAGTTCGCCTTGCCGACGAACAGGCGGAAGCCGTTCACCTGGCGCTCGCTCATCGCGCGGGCCTCACCCTTCAGCCAGCGATCGAACGGCGAGCTGTTGCTGACGATGGTGCGCTGGTACGCGGCAAGCGCCTTGGACAAGGTCGTGGCGTCGATGGCCTCGCCCGGATACGCCTTCGCGAACAGTGCCCGATAGCCTTCGCTGACATTCAGCCAGGCAAACAGTCTCCTGGTGTCCATGTTCATCTCGACTGCTGCTTCCATCGGCCCCATCGCCTGGTCTTCCAGCGTGCGCTTGCGGCCATCCCACATCTGGATCGAGTTGTATCCGACGTTGAACACGGTGGGCGATGCGCGCCCCAGGACCATGCTCTTCGCGCCGCGGCCGGTGGGCAGGCCGTCGGACCAGCCCAGCGCCGGGTTGTGGCAGCTCGCGCACGACATGTTGCCGTCGCCGGACAGGCGCGGATCGAAGAACAGCCG
>JAIENF010000547.1 GCA_019751575.1 Burkholderiales bacterium | reverse complement strand
GCCGGCGAATCCTATCCGAACCGTCCGGTCCGGATGATCGTCGACTTTTCCGCCGGCGGGCTGTCCGACCAGATGGTGCGGGCGGTGGCGCCCAGGATGAGCGAGGCGCTCGGCCAGCCGATGGTGATGGACAACCGCCCGGGCGCCGCGGGGGCGCTTGCCTACAGCATCGTTGCCAAGGCAGTGCCGGACGGCCACACCCTGGTCACCCTGTCGACCGGGTTTTCGCTGAACCTGAACCTGGTGTCCAAGCTGCCGTTCGATACCGATCGCGACTTCATCCCGATCGGCCTGATCGGTACCACGCCCAACGTGCTGGTCACCAGCAGCAAGGGCCCGAAGACCGTGGCCGATCTGCTGACCCTGGTGCGGGCGAAGCCGAATGCGACCAACGCCGGGTCGACCGGCATCGGCTCCACGCCTCACCTCACGCTCGAGCTGTTCAAGAGCGTGGCGAAGATCGATCCCACCCATGTGCCGTTCAATGGCAGCGGCCCGGCGATCGCCGACCTGCTGGGCGGCCGCCTCGACTTCATGTTCGTGAACATGCCGGCCAGCCTCGGGCACATCAAGGGCGGGCGCATCCAGGCGCTGGCCGTGGGCAGCGAGAAGCGCTCGCCGCAGTTGCCTGACGTGCCGACGATGGAGGAGTCCGGCTTCAAGGGCTTCCGCTCGACCAGTTGGGCGGGCATCGGCGGGCCGGCAGGCCTGCCGAAGACGGTGGTGGCACGCCTGAGCAAGGAACTGATTGCCGCGGTCGAGTCGCAGGACGTCCGCGACCGGATCACGGCCGCCGGCGGCGAGGCGCGTTCGTCGACGCCTGAGCAGTTCAGCGCCTTCATCAAGGACGAGATCGCGCGCTGGGGGCGCGTGATCAAGGCTGCCGGGGTGCGCGTCGACGGCTGATGCGCCCGGACCTGCGCTCACGGCGGGCCGCTCCATGACGAACCCGGCGCCAGGCGGCGCTCCTGCGCCGCCCTCGCTGGACACGCTGGTGTGGGCGCTGTGCGATCCCGCGACATACCCGCATGCACTCGATGCCCCGGTGCGCGTCATCGAGACGCATATCTCGCAGGTGCTGGTGGGCGGCGGCCATGCCTACAAGTTGAAGAAGCCGCTCGACCTCGGGTTCCTCGACTTCGCCACCCTGGAGCGGCGGCGCGAATGCTGTGAACTGGAAGTCCGCCTGAACCGGCGGCTGGCACCGGCGATCTACCTCGACGTCGTGGCGGTCTGCTGGAACGGTTGCCGGGCAACCATCGTTGCGCAGGGAACTACCGACCTCGACGGGGCGGAAGCGGCGGCGGTGGCTGCGGATCTGGCCGCGGCGGTGGCCGCGCGGGGGCCGGTCGTCGAGTATGCGGTGCACATGCGGGCGTTCGACCCGGACGACCTGCTCGACCGCAGGCTCGCGGAAGGCCGGCTCGAGCCTGCGATGATCGACGCGGTGGCCGCCACCGTGGCACGCTTCCATGGTGCCATCGAGGTCGCTGGTGCGTGCACCGGCTTCGGCACGCCCCGTTCGGTCTGGGCGCCGGTGCGCGCCAATTTCGAGGCATTGTCGAAGGCCCTGCGCGAGCCGGGGCAACGCGCGATGCTGGCCCGGCTCGCGCGCTGGTCGCGCCTCGAGCGCCAGCGGCTGGCGGCATGGTTCGAGGCGCGGCGCCGCACCGGCCATGTGCGTGAATGCCATGGCGACCTGCACCTCGGAAACATTGCATGGGTGGATGGCGAGCCGTGCGTGTTCGACTGCATCGAGTTCAACCCGGAACTGCGGTGGATCGACGTCGCCGCCGAGATCGCGTTCACCGTGATGGACCTCGCCGACCGTGGCAGGGCCGACCTCGGCTGGCGCCTGCTGGATGCGTGGCTCGCCGCGACCGGCGACTACGGCGTGTTGCCCGGGTTGCGCTTCTACCTGTGTTACCGGGCACTGGTGCGGGCGAAGGTCCACATGCTGCGGCTCGCGCAGCCGCGACAGGACGTGGCCGGGACGGCGCACCTGCAGCAGGCGGCGGCGGGATATGTCGCACTGGCCGCCACGCTGTCCACGCCGCAGCCCATGCTGATCATCACGCACGGGTATTCGGGTTCCGGCAAATCCCGCGGCGCATCATGGCTGCTCGAGCGCATCGGCGCGGTGCGGGTGCGCTCCGATGTCGAACGCAAGCGGCTGGCGGGCCTGGGCGCGCTCGACCGTGCCGGTGCGCACGGCGCGCCCGGCGCCGGCCTGTACGCGGCCGACGCCTCGCGGCAGACCTACGACCGCCTGGAGTCCGTGGCCCGCTCGGCGCTCGACGGCGGCTTTCCAGTGATCGTCGATGCCGCCTTCCTGCAGCGTGCGGCGCGGGACCGGTTCAGGCGGCTTGCAGAGGGCCTGGGCGTGCCGTTCGCGATCGTCTCGTTCGACGCACCCGAGGGGGAACTGCGCGCCCGTGTCGCCGCGCGCGAGACGTCCGGACACGACGCCTCGGATGCCGGAACGGCGGTGCTCCAGCACCAGCTGGCGACCGCGCAGCCGCTGCAGCCGGACGAACGCCTCGATGCCATCTGCATCGACGCCTCCGCCGGCGCCGCCGCCGGCGCACTCGAGGCGGCGGCAGTCCTGCTGGCCGCGCGCGGTGCGCGGGTTCCCGGATTGCGGTAACGCGGTACCCTTGGCGGATTCGATCAACAGGCGCAAAGCGCCGGACGGAGGAGCCATGGCCGAGCGGATGCAACCGACGATTTACAGTGCGCGGCGCACGATGCTTGCGCGGGCGCTGACCCTGGCCGTGGCGCCGCTGGGTGCCGGCATGGCCGGGGCCGCCGTGCCCCTGCAGCCGATCGAGGTGATCGTGTTCGCCGGCGCCAATGCGATGCCGTCGTACGTCGCCCAGGACAAGGGTTTCTTCGCGCGCGAGGGCCTGGCGGTGAACATCACCGCAACGCCCAATTCCGGTTTCCAGATCAGCAGCCTGGTGGCCGGGAAATTCCACATCGCGAGCACCGCCATCGACAACCTGATCGCCTACCAGGAAGGGCAGGGCACCGCGAAACTCGACCGGGAACCGGACATGGTGGCCTTCATGGGCATCTCCTCGGCCGAGTTGTCGCTGTTCGCGTTGCCCGAGATCCGGACCATCGCCGACCTCAAGGGCCGGGACCTCGCGCTCGACTCGCTGTCCACCGGCTATGCGTTCGTCCTTCGCTACATGCTCGAGAAGGGCGGACTCGGCCCCGCCGATTTCCGCTTCGTCGCCGTGGGCAACTCGCGCGCCCGGCTGCAGTCGCTGCGCGATGGCAAGTTCGCGGCGGCGCTGATCACCGAGCCGTTCACCGGCGTGGCCCGGCAGGAGGGCTTCACGCTGCTCGGGGAGGGTGTGTCCGCGCTGGGTGGCTACCAGGCCAACGTGCGCATCGTCAATCGCGCCTGGGCCAGGGACAACCCGAAGGCGATGGTCGGCTATATCCGCGCGCTGCGTTCGGCGATCGACTGGATCTACGATCCGGCGAACCGCGACGAAGCCGCGCGCATCCTCGCCGGGCGGGTGAAGGTGAGCGAGGCCGCCGCACTGGGCAGCGTCGATGCGATGACGCGCGGACCCTCGGCACTGCAGCGCAGCGGCGAGATGGACATGCAGGGCCTGCGCAACGTGATCATGCTTCGCGAGCGCTACGGGGTGCCGCAGAAG
This sequence comes from Burkholderiales bacterium, assembly GCA_019751575.1. Classification (GTDB taxonomy): domain Bacteria; phylum Pseudomonadota; class Gammaproteobacteria; order Burkholderiales; family CAIKXV01; genus CAIKXV01. Next base: position 15,612 of record JAIENF010000547.1, on the reverse strand, counting down.
AAGATGGGGCCGCCATCGAAGTACTACGACTCGACCTGGTACGAGCAGGCGCGCGCCCGGCCATAGCGCCGTCGGTCATTGCGGCGGCGGCTGGTCGCGGAACCGCAGCGTGTATCCGGCCAGCAGGGTCTCGAGCAGGAAGCCGACCAGCGCGAGCACGAAGCAGCCGACGCCCGCCAGGAAGGTCAACGACACGAGCGGGCTGACCCTGGATGTCGTCGTCTCGCCGAGGAACAGCGAAAGGACCGTCGCGCCGATCATCATCGCGGCCAGCGCCAGGAGGCCGACCGAGGCGTTGACCACCCTGCCGCGCACCTTGAGCCGTCGCAGTTCCAGGTAGGTGGCCTCGACGGCCGGCTGGTCGACCAGCCGGCCTTCATGGATGCGCTCTTCCAGCCCGCGCGCACGATCGATGATCCGGCCGAGCCGGGTGGCGAGCGCTCCGATCAGCCCGGCGATGGCGGTCAGCATGAAAACCGGCGCGACCGCGAGCTGGATCGCGTGCGAGATTCCATCGGTGACCATCAGGTAGCCTTCATCGAGGCTGTCATCGGCTCAAGCTACGCTCATTTCTGCACCGGAGCCACCGCCGGCGTCGATGTCGACGCCCGGAGTGCCTGCAGCACCCGCAGGCCGGCGCGTCCGTCCTGCGCCAGCCCTGCGGAGGCCTGGAACGCCCGCAGCGCGGCGCGCGTCCGGGCGCCGACGATGCCGTCCGGCGCACCGACATCGAAGCCGCGGTCGAGCAGGCGCTGCTGCACCTCGCGCCGCTCCGCGCGGCCGATGCCGGGATCGTCGGTCGGCCAGGGCGTGCGGAACGCCCCTGCACCGCGCAGCCGGTCGGCCAGGTGGGCGATCGCCAGTGCATACGACTCGGCTGCGTTGTAGGCGAAGATCGCGTCGAAGTTGCGGAACACGAGGAAGGCCGGGCCCTTGGCGCCGGAGGGCAGCAGCAGCCCGGCGGGACCGGTGCCGGTGAGTGCGCCGCCGTCGGCCATCCGGATGCCGAGTTCGCTCCACTGCGCGAGCGACTGTTTCGTGCGGCGGCCGGTGGGACCGGCGTAGTTCGCCGGCAGCCGAACCTCGTATCCCCATGGCTGGCCGGTGACCCAGCCGGCACGCTTCAGGTAATTGGCGGTGGAGCCCAGCGCGTCCGGCACCGAATTGATGATGTCGCGGCGCCCGTCGCCGTCGAAGTCGATCGCGAGCCGCAGGTAGGTCGACGGGATGAACTGGGTCTGTCCGAACGCACCGGCCCAGGAGCCGACCAGCGCATCGACCGGGATGTCGCCGCTCTGCACGATGCGCAGCGTCGCCAGCAGTTCGCCGCGGAAGAACGCCTGGCGCCGCCCGGAGCACGACAGCGTCGTCAACGAACGCACCAGTTGCCGCTTGCCCATGATGCGGCCGTAGTCGGACTCGACGCCCCAGACCGCCGCGATGACGAAGCGGTCGACGCCGAACTTCTCTTCCGCCTGCGCGAGTATCGCCGCCCACTTCTCCATGAGCGCTCGGCCGTCGGCCACGCGCTCGTCGTCGACCAGCCCCGCGAGGTAGTCCCAGATCGGGATCGTGAACTCGGGCTGGTTGTCGAACGCCTTCAGGATGTCCGCGTCGGGTTCGACGCCCGCCAGCGCCGAATCGAAGACCTGGGCGCCGACGCCCTTGCCGATGGCGAGGGTCCGCAGTTCCTTCACGCAGGAAGCCCATTCGCTCGCGATGGCCGGTACAGGGGCCGACAGCAGGAACACCGCGCCGACCAGGGCCCGCAGGGCGGACCGCACCGGGGCCGGCGCGACAGGGGAAACGACAGGGGAAGCCGTTGAATGCATGTGATCGTTGCTCCGTCTTCTGCGGGTGCGCTCCGCGCAGGTGCGCGGACGCTGGATGTTCGCACGCCCGTGGGGCCGGCAGCCCGCCGATGCACGGCAGGTACGCCATCCCGCACGCCCGCCCGTGCGTGCGCGCTTATTGCGCGCCAGTGGCATGCGTGCAGATCATCGGCTGGTGCAGGCGCGAGATCAATTCGGTGGCCGAGTCTTCGCGCCCGGCCACGATCGCGAGCAACGCATTGATGCGCTACCTGTTCGACGCCGGGGTCGGACCCCGGCTCAGAAGCCCTTCGGCAGCACGTTCCCGAACTTCTCGCGGATGCGCGCATCGAGCCCCGGGCTCGAGCGTGCAACCGCCGGGAAGGTGTCGCGCTTGATCCACGGCCGGCAGGCGTCGATCACCATGCGCGAGTTGAGGACCGGCTGGTCTTCCGGATAGGACATCGGATCCAGCCGCGTGCTCCAGCAGCCCTTGAGGATCTCGACGTCCTCGCGCGGGTCGACCCGGGTGCACATCGCCCACACCACTTCATCCATGTTGGCCGGGTTGATGTCGTCGTCGACCACGACCACGTAGCGGTTGCAGTAGGCGGCGGCATGCACCTGGCCCGCCACCAGCCCGACCTGCTTCGAATGGCCGGGATACATCTGCTTCACCGACACCGTGAGCCAGTAGCGGCCGCCGCCGGCCTCGTGCGACCAGACGCCGGTGACGCCCGGGATGCCGGCGCCCTCGAGCTGGCGCCAGACCGCGCCCGCGCGGAAGTGGCCACGGTAGTAGCTGTCGTCGTTCGGCGGCACTGCGGGAACGACGCCGAGCAGCACCGGGTCGTTGCGATGAAGCATCGACTCGACCCGGATCACCGGCTGCGGCGACTTGCCGCTGCAGTAGTAGCCGGTCCACTCGCCGAGCGGACCTTCATCGATTTTGTCCCCCGGCGACACGAAGCCTTCGTAGGCGATCTCGGCATGCGCCGGGATCGGCAGCCCGGTGATCGGGCCTTCGATCACCTGCACCGGTTCGCCGATCAGCGCACCGGCTGCCTCGTACTCGTTCTTGCCGTACGGGATCTCCAGGCCGGCGACCATGAACAGCGCCGGGTGCACGCCGACCACCACCGCGATCGGGCAGCGCTCGCCGCGCTGGAAGTACTTCTGCATCAGCAGGTCGCCGTGCTTGCCCTTCGAGCACATCACGGTCGCGATGGCCTTGTCGAACACCTGGCCACGATACGCGCCGTAGTTGATCCAGCCCGAGTCCGGGTCCTTCATGATCACCATGCAGCCGGTGCCGATGTACGGGCCGCCGTCGTCTTCGTGCCACTTGGGCGTCGGGATCTTCAGCAGGTCGATGTCCTTGCCGTAGAGCACGTTCTCGAGCAGCTTGCCGGTCTTCACCACCTCGGGCTTGTGCGTGTCCGCGCCGCCGATGTAGTTGCGCCAGTAGCGCACCAGGTCCATCTCGGTCGAGTCGTCGGGCAGGCCGAGCGTCATCGCGATGCGGCGCACCGAGGTCAGCACGTTGGCCAGCACCCGGTAGCCGCGCGGGTAGCCGGGCACGTCGTCGAACAGCAGGGCCTGCCGGCCCATCTTTCGCTGGTAGATGTCGACGATGCCGCCGATCTCTTCCATCCGCTCGGCGCCGCTCACGTGCTGCAACTCGCCCGCGGCTTCCATCCGCGCGAGCCAGCTCCGGAGGTCCTGGTTTTCCATCGACATCTCTCCTGGTCGGTACAGTGCCGGCATCGGCCGGGTCAGGCATCGGCAACAGGCTGAGCATAGCCCCCGCCAATGCCGTCCGGCACATTGCGGCGCCCTGCCCCTTCTGTTACTTTTGTGAGAACGGTATCAGAATTTAGACACTAGTTCGACACCCGTCCCAGCACACTCCGGAGCGCGCGATGACCAAGTCAAACCTCGATGAAACCGTCAGCTACCGCGGGTTGCGCGAATGGCTCGAGCACAGCGAAGGCTTCGGCGAACTGCTGAAGATCGACGGTGCGCACTGGGATACCGAGATGGGTGCGATCACCCACATGATGACCGAGAAGAGCCGCGGCCAGGCACCGGCCATCCTGTTCGACAACATCCCGGGTTATCCGGCGGGCTTCCGCACGCTGTACGGACAGTTCTCGTCGATCAAGCGGGTTGCGCTGACCCTCGGCCTGCCGCTCGAGCATGCGCGCAAGGTCGACATCGTCAAGGCCTACCATGAGCGCATCCGCACGCTGAAGCCGCTGCCGCCGAAGATCGTCGAGACCGGCCCGATCCTCGAGAACGTGATCACCGGCGACGACTGCGACGTGCTGATGTTCCCGGTGCCGCGCCACCACGAGGCGGACAAGGCGCGCTTCATCGGCACCGCCGACGGCGTGATCACGCTCGATCCGGACGAGGGCTGGTACAACGTCGGTGCCTACCGCAGCCAGGTCTACGACGGCAAGACGATCGGCTGCCAGATCACCGAGGGCAAGCACGGCCGCATCCACCGCGACAAGTACTTCGAGCGCGGCGAATCGATGAAGGTCGTCATCCTCTGCGGCCAGGATCCGCTGCTGTTCATGCTGTCGGCGAGCCCGCTGCCCGACGGCATCAGCGAGATCGACTTCATGGGCGGCCTGCGCGGCGAGCCGGTCGAATGCGTGCGCGGGCCGTACACGGGCTTCCCGATCCCGGCCGACTGCGAGATCGCGATCGAAGGCGAGATGGTGCCCGGGCAGGCGCTCCCGGAAGGTCCGTTCGGCGAGTGGATGGGGTACTACTCCGACGATTCGGTGCCGCGTCCGTACGTGAACGTGAAAACCATCCTGCACCGGAACAACCCGATCCTCTGCTGCGCGCCGCAGCACAAGCCGGTGGACGAGACCGGCCTGCTCAAGGGCATCGCCGGCGCGGCGGAAGTGTGGCGCGCGCTCGAGGCCTGCGGCATCCCCGACGTGCTGGGCGTGTGGAACCACGAGGCCGGCCCGGCCACGCGGTTCACGGTGGTGCAGATCATCCAGCGCTATCCCGGCCATTCGCGCAATGCGCTGCACATCGCTTCGAACTGCCAGGGCGGTGCCTATGCCGGCAAGTGGACGGTGGTGGTCGACGAGGACATCGACGCCGGCGACCTCGACCAGGTGCTCTGGGCGATGAGCACCCGCTTCGATCCGGTCACCGACATCGACCTGATCCAGAAGGCGTGGTCGTCCAAGCGCGACCCGCTGTGGCTGCCGGGCAACTTCAACAACCGGATCCTGGTCGACGCCTGCATCCCGTACGACATGAAGCTGAAGAAGACCTTCCCGACGGTGGTCGACGTCAGCGCCGAGTTGCGCGCGAAGATCAAGGCGAAGTGGACCAACCTGCAGTTCCCGGGTTTCTGAACGCTGGCCTGGTGTCATCCGTGTCCTGACTGTCTGCAGTGATCGGGAGGGTGCTGAATCGTGCGTGCGTCCGTGCTGTCGATATCGTCCCTGCTGTTTTCGGTCCCGGCCTTCTTCGCGGCCGGCGTCGCGTCGCCGGCACATGCGCAGCAGGCCACGGCCGGTGCCTGGCCCTCGCGGACGGTGCGCATCGTGGTGCCCTTCGGGCCGGGTGGCAGCGCCGACCTGGTCGCCCGGATCCTCGGCCAGCGCCTGACGGAATCGCTGGCCCAGCCGGTGATCGTCGAGAACCGGCCCGGTGCCGGTGCGATGCTCGGCAATGAACTGGTGGCGAAGGCCGCGCCCGACGGTTACACGCTCACCATCGGCACCCTTGGCCCGTTCGCGGTGAACCAGAGCCTGTTCCGCAAGGTGCCCTACGACAGCCAGCGCGACTTCGCCCCGGTGACGCTGACCGGCGCGTCCTCGCATGTGCTGGTGGTGCATCCTTCGATGCCGGTGAAGTCCCTGGTGGAACTGATCGCGCTGGCCAGGAAGCGGCCGGGGCAACTCACCTTCGCCTCCAGCGGCATCGGCAACGCGACCCATCTGACCGGCGAGCTGTTCAAGTCGATGGCCGGCGTGGACGTGGTGCACGTGCCGTACAAGGGCGGCGGTGCGGCGGTGGCCGACCTGATCGGCGGCCATGTCGGCTTCTCGTTCGCGAGCATGCCGTCGGCGATGCCCCATGTGCGCGCCGGCAAGCTGCGCGCGCTCGCGGTGGCGCCGGGCCAGCGGGTGTCGACCGCGCCCGAACTGCCGACCGTCGCCGAATCGGGCCTGCCGGGGTTCGCGTCGGAAGACTGGCAAGGCGTGCTGGCGCCGGCGAAGACGCCGCAGGAGATCGTGATGCGCCTGAACGCCGAGATCCACAAGGTGCTGGGCGCGGCCGACGTGCGTGAGAAGCTCGACGCGCAGGGCTTCCAGGTCCGCCTGTCCACGCCGCAGCAGTTCGCCGAGCTGATCCGGAGCGAGTCGGCGAAGTGGGCGAAGATCGTGAAGGACGCGAACATCCGCATCGACTGACGCGGCGCAGGCCGGAGCCGCGCTGCCGCCGATGACGCTACTCGGCGGTGATCTTCGCCTTCTTCACCACCGTCGCGTACTTGGCCATGTCGGCCTTCAGGAACGTGGTGAACTCCGATTGCGGCATCACCTGGACGTCGATCGCCTGCTTCGCCAGCGTGTCGCGGAACTCGGGGATCGCCACCACGCGGCGCACTTCCGCGCGCAGGCGCTCGGCCGCGGCGCGCGAGGTCTTTGCCGGTGCCATCAGCGTGTACCAGGACGGCACCTCGACATTGAAGATGCCCTGCTCGTTGAGCGTGGGGACATCCGGCGCCAGCGGCGAGCGCTTCGGGCTGGTGACGGCCAGCGCGGTCACGCGCCCGGCGCGCGCCAGCGGCAGCGCGGCGGTGATCGACGAGAACAGCAGTTGCGCCTCCCCGGCGAGCACTGCGGCGGCAGCGGGGCCTGCACCCTTGTATGGAATGTGCACGATGTCGGTGCCGGTGACCATCTTGAACAGTTCGCCCGACAGGTGCAGGTTGGCGCCCGATCCGCTCGATGCATAGTTGAGCCGGCCCGGGTTCGCCTTCGCATGGGCGACAAGGTCCTTCACCGTCTTCACCGGCACCGACGGATGGGCGATCAGCAGGTGGTAGGACGACGCGAAGAAATCGAGGCTGATGAAGTCGCGCACCGGATCGTAGTTGACCTTCTGCATCGCGGGCGAGATCGAGAACGGGCCGATGAAGCCGAGCAGCAGCGTGTAGCCGTCGGGCTGCGCGCGGGCCGCGAGTTCCGTCGCGATGAGTCCGCCGCCACCGGCCCGGTTGTCGACCAGCACCGGCTGGCCCAGTCCCTCGGACAGCCGCTGCGCGAGGGTGCGTGCGATGAAGTCGTTGCCGCCACCGGGTGCGAACGGCACCAGGAAGCGCAGCGCCCGCGACGGGAATGCGCCGTCCGACGGCGCCTGTGCCAGCGCGGGCATGGCAGCCAGGGCAAGGGGGGCCAGCGTGGCGACGGTGGCGAGCAGGGCGGCAGTCTTCATGCGAGGTCCTTGGAAGGGCGGCAGCAGGGTCGGCCGAGTGGCGGCGGGTCCGCACAAGCAATAACAGTACCGCAACGTGGAACGGGCAGTGGTGGCCTTTCGTCGCTTCCCGATCGAGTACCATCGCCCCGGTCTGCAACGCGACCCATCCCATGGCCATTCGGTTCGACGATATCGGAAACCGGCTCCGCGCGTTCCGCCTCGGGTCGGGATTGTCCGCCGACGAGATCGCGCGCCGGCTCGACATCTCGCGCGCGGCACTCTACCGCTTCGAGAAGGGCGAACTCGCCAAGATCGAGACGCTCGGCCGGCTGTCGGAACTGCTCGGGGTTTCGGTGCCGACGCTGCTCGGCGTCGGGGTCGAGTACATCGCCTCGGCGGTCGCCTATTTCGAACGCCTGCGCCAGAACGAGGAGACGGCCGAGCAGATCATCGTGCTCGCCGGACCGATCTCGTACCTGCTCGCGTCCGAAGCCTTCGATGCGACGCTCGCGCAGGTGCTGACCGAAAGCATCCCCGCCGACCTCCCGGCGCGCGATCGTGCGATCGCCGAGGTCGGCGAGATCATGGCGATCCTCCACGCGCGCAAGGCCCAGTACCAGCGTCGGCAGCCGGCGGTCGTGAACCTGATCTCGGCGAGCGAGATCGAGCGCTTCCTGCACAATGGCCTTGTCGGGCGCCTGGACCTCGACGAGGCGGTGCGCGCCGAACGTCGCGCGCAGGCGGTGCGCGAGGTGACCCGGTTCGCGAAGCTCACCGAGGAGCAGCCGATCGGCATCCAGATCGGCATCGTGCCCGACACGCTGCCGCATGCGAGTTTCCAGATCCTGCGCCAGCCCGACCGGCAGGTGCTGGTGCTGTCGCCGTTCCGCCTCGGCGAGCAGCCGAACGTGCGCATCGGGGTGGCGATGATCACCTCGGCTCCCGAGGCACTGGCCCTGCACCAGAAAGCGGCCGAGGAGATGTGGAGCCGTGCGCTGAAGGGCGCGGCGGCAGCGAAGTTCCTGCGCGGGCTGCTGGCGAAGTACCGCTGACCCGGTCCGGTCGAAGCCTCCGGCAATACTGTCTCTTTTTTTGGAAAAGCCTTGCTTTTTGGACATCCGGCTCGTCTAATCGAGGGTCCGCGAAAAGCCCGTGTCTGACCCGCGTTTCGCCCACCGCGCCCCAGGAGGACAGTCGATGTCACAAGGTATGTTTGCCACCGCCGCCGTCAAGGTGGGCGAACCCGGGACTGGCCATTCGCCGCCGCAATGCCCGGCCGAAGAGTCGATCGTGCCGGTGGTGGCACACGAGTGGGTCAACGAGGAATACAAGCACCTGGTGGTGAAGGCCACGCCGAAGGCGCTGGCCGCGCAGCCCGGCCAGTTCTTCCACCTGCTGTGCCCGTCGCCGGACGAGGGCGAACTCTGGTTCCGCCGTCCGCAGTCGGTGTACCGCGTCCAGCGTTCCAGCGGGCGGCTCGAATTCCTCTACAAGGTCGTCGGCCGCGGCACCAAGGGCCTGGCCACGCTCAAGCCGGGCGATGAACTGAACATGGTCGGCCCGCTGGGCGTCGGCTTCCACCTGAAGCCGGAGTGGAAGAACATCGTGGTGCTCGGCCGCGGCGTGGGCCTGGCGACGATGGCACCGATCTCCCAGTTCGCCGGCGAGATGGGCGTGCGCGTCACCGCCATCCTGTCGGCGCGCAGCCCCGACCTCGCGCTCGCCGCCGATCTGTTCGAGAGCGTCGGCAGCGTGGTCAAGGTGCTCGATACCGATGGCACCAGCGACATCGGCAACGTCGAGAAGATCCTGCGCCAGCTGATCGCCGAGAAGCGGGCGGATGCCTTCTTCACCTGCGGCTCGAACCGGCTGATGCAGCTGATGAAGAAGCTGGGCGGCGAGTTCGGCATCCCCGGCCAGATGGCGATGGAGCAGATCATGGCCTGCGGCCTGGGCCCCTGCTACATCTGCGTGCGTACCTTCGAGCGCAACGGCCAGAAGGAGATGCGCCGCGTCTGCGTGGAAGGCCCCGTGTTCGACCTGCAGGAGTGCCTGGGATGGTAGATCTATCGGTCAACGTGGGCAGCGTGAAGCTGGCCAACCCGGTGATGCCCGCCTCGGGCACCTTCTCGGTCGAGTTCTCGCAGATCATCGACCTCAACCGGCTCGGTGCACTGGTCGCCAAGACCGTGTCGCGAGGCTACCGCGCGGGCAACCCGCCGCCGCGCGTGTCGGAGATCGATTCCGGCATGATCAACTCGATCGGCCTGCCGACCAAGGGCCTGCAGTACTTCCAGGACGTGCAGGTCGCCGAGTACAAGCGCTTCAGCCCGCCGCTCGTCTGCAGCATCTCGGCCGAGAGCATCGAGGATTTCGCGGCGATGGCGCGCGACGTGTCGGTACCCGGCGTCGATGCGATCGAGATCAACATCTCGTGCCCGACGCGGGCGCCGGGCGGCGGCAACTTCGCGCTGAACGAAGAGCACACCTACAAGGTGGTCAAGCTCTGCCGCGAGGCGACGCAGCTGCCGATCTGGGCCAAGCTCTCGCCCAATGCCGGCGAGATCGGCGCGGTGGCCGAGGCGGCCGAGAAGGCCGGCGCCAATGCGATCACCGTCTCGAACACCATCCTCGGGCTGAAGATCAACATCGAGAGCCGGCTGTCGCACATCGGCAACGGTTACGGCGGCATCTCCGGCCCGGGCGTGCGCCCGATCATCATGCGCATGGTCCACCAGTGCTCGAAGTGCGTGAAGATCCCGATCATCGGCGTGGGCGGCATCTCGCGCGCCGAGGACGTGATCGAGTACATGATGGCCGGCGCGACCGCGGTGCAGGTCGGCTATGCCAGCTTCCGCAACCCGACGGCGATGATCGCGATGATCGACGGCATCGAGAAGTGGTGCGAGGCGCATGGCGTGGCGAAGGTGTCGGAGCTCACCGGTTCGATGATCGACCATCCGCCGCGCGACACCTACGAGGCCGGTATGATGGGCATCAGCTGAACGCGAGGCCGTGATGCAACCCATGAAACCTGCGCAGACTCCTGTTCCCGCCATCGATCGCATCACCATCCGCAAGCCGGACGACTGGCACCTGCACGTGCGCGACGGGGCGATGCTCAGGGCATCGCTGCCGTTCACCGCACGCAACTTCGGCCGGGCGATCATCATGCCCAACCTGCTGCCGCCGGTGACCACGGTGAAGGAGGCGATCGCCTACCGCGAACGCATCCACCAGGCCCTGCCGGAAGGGTCGCGCTTCCAGCCGATGATGACCTGCTACCTCCACGACATGACCGATCCGGACGAGGTCGAGGCGGGGTTCCGCGATGGCGTGTTCACCGCGGTCAAGCTGTACCCGGCCAACGCCACCACCAACTCGGCGGCCGGCGTCACCGACTACCGGAAGATCCGGCCGGTGATGGCGCGCATGGAGAAGATCGGCATCCCGCTGCTGATGCACGGCGAGGAAGTCGATCCGGAGATCGACGTGTTCGACCGCGAGGCGGTCTGGATCGAGCGCCGGCTGCAGCCCTGGACGAAGGATTTCCCCGGCCTGAAGTTCGTGCTCGAGCACATCAGCTCGAAGATCGCGGTCGACTACATCCGCAGCGCGGCACCGCAGGTCGGCGCGACCATCACGCCCTACCACCTGACCCACAACCGCACCGACTGGCTCGGCTGGGGAAACCGGCCATACCTGTACTGCATGCCGGTGATCAAGACCGAAGCCGACCGGCGCGCGCTGGTCGAGGCGGCCACCTCGGGCGACAAGTGCTTCTTCCTCGGCACCGATTCGGCGCCGCATCCGGTCGAGCGCAAGCTGGCCGTGGTCGGGTCGGCCGGCCTGTTCAATTCACCGGTGGCGATCGAGCAGTACACGAAGGTGTTCGAGCAGGCGGGCGCGCTCGACAAGCTCGAGGGCTTCACCTCGCTCAACGGTCCGTTGCACTATGGGTTGCCGTCCAACACCGAGACGATCACGCTGGAACGCAGCACCTGGACCGCGCCCGAAGACATCAAGGTCGACGGCCCGGACGAACGCGCGCTGGTCTACCGGGGTGGCGAGCAGATCGAGTGGCGGGTGGTGGGTTGACGGCACTTCCCCCCGCGCTGCACTGACCACGCCGGACAGCCCATGGAATTCGACAACGCGTTCGACGTACCGCTGCCGCCCGCCGAGGCCTGGACCTGGCTGCTCGACATCGAGCGCATCGCCACCTGCCTGCCGGGGGCCGAGCTCACCGAAGTCGTGGATGCCCAGACCTACAAGGGCAAGGTCGGCGTGCGGCTCGGGCCGGTCTCGCTGTCCTTCGTCGGCCAGGCGAAGCTCGAGGAAACGGACGCCGCGGCGCATCGCGCGCGCATGCGCGCCACCGGTGCCGATTCGAAGGGCCGTGGCAGCACCGCTGCGCTGATCGATTTCTCGCTGCAGCCGCTGGAAGATGGCGCGACCACCCGGGTGAACATCCACAGCAACGTCACCCTCACCGGATCGGTGGCCCAGTACGGGCGCGGGTCCGGCATGATCCAGAGCGTCGCCGCGCAGCTGATCGGCCAGTTCGGAGAATGCCTGCGCGCGCGCATCCTCGAAAGCCGTGCGGCGTCGGCCGTTCCGGCGCCGGCGGCTGCCACGGACGCGGCACCGTCCCCGTCGCCGCTACCGCCGGCCACCCCGGCCCCGGCGAAGCCGATCTCCGGCTTTTCGCTGCTGTTCGGGGCACTGCTTGCTTCGTTGCGCAACCTGTTCGGCAGGAAGAAACCATGAAGGCAGGATCGTTCGAGTGGCATCCGGCGCGCAGCGCCGACGAGGCCGTTGCCCTGCTGGCTGAGTACGCGCCGCAGGATGGCCGGGTGATCGCCGGCGGGCAGAGCCTGGTGCCGAGCATGGCGCTGCGCCTCGCCTTCCCGTCGCACCTGATCGACATCAACGGCGTCGAGGAGTTCGCCCGGGTCCGGGTGGACGGCAACGAGCTGGTGATCGGCGCCTGCGTGCGCCATGCCGCCTTCCATGTCCCGGTCGAACCCGGTCCGCTGGGCCGGTTGATGGTGCAGGTGGTGCACGACATCGCGCATTTTCCGATCCGGCAGCGCGGTACCTTCTGCGGCAGCCTGGCCAATGCCGATCCGGCCTCCGAATGGTGCCTGCTCGCCGCGACGCTCGGCGCGCGGATGGTGGCGAAGAGCGTGCGCGGCACCCGCGTGATACCGGCCGCCGACTGGTTCCAGGGCATCATGACCACGGCGCTGGCGGAAGACGAGCTGCTCGCCGAGGTGCGCCTGCCGCTGCTGCCCGAGGGCAGCCGTGCCGGGTTCTACGAGTTCAGCCGGCGCGCCGGCGACTATGCGCTGGCGATGGCGCTGGTGACCTGGCGCGATCAGGGCGGCGCGATGCAGGACGTGCGCATCGGTGCCGGTGCGGTCGAAGTGCAGCCGCGGCGTCTCGCAAAGGCGGAGGCGGTGCTCGAGGGACGCCCGCGCGGCACGGCGGCGATCGACGACGCGGCCGCGGCGGCGTCCGCGGCAGTCGATCCGCTCGAGGATTTCCACACCAGCGCCGACTACCGCAGGGACCTGGTCGGTACCGCGGTACGGCGCGCGTTCGCGCAGGCAGGGAGCTGACCCGATGGCACAGAAGATGGCGATCACGCTCGACGTGAACGGCACCGAGCACGAGATCCGGGTCGAGCCGCGCAAGACGCTGTCCGATGCGCTGCGCGGCGACTGCGGGCTCACCGGCACCAATGTCGGTTGCGAGCACGGGGTCTGCGGTGCCTGCACGGTGCTGCTCGATGGCGTGCCGGTGCGCTCCTGCCTGATGTTCGCGGTGCAGGCGCAGGGCAAGGCGCTGCGCACGGTGGAAGGACTATCGACGGGCGGCAAGCTGCACGCGTTGCAGCAGGCGTTCACCGACAACCATGCGCTGCAGTGCGGCTTCTGCACCTCGGGCTTCCTGATGCTCGCCGCCGGCACGCTGGAACAGCAGCCGGACATCGACGACGAATCGCTGCGCGAGGTGCTGTCCTCGAACCTGTGCCGCTGCACCGGTTACCAGAACATCCTGCGCGCGGTGCGCCAGGTGCGCGACGCCGGCAAGGAGGGTGCCCGATGAGCGCGCACGGCCCGAGCAGCCTGAAGCATGGCGAGCGCCACAACGGCGACGCCAACCCGCGGCGCAAGTTCGTCGGGCAGCGCGTCACCCGCCTCGAGGATCCGCCGCTGGTCACCGGCCGCGGCACCTATGTCGGCAACCTGAACTTCCCGCACCAGTTGCACATGCGGGTGGTCCGCTCGACCTATGCCAATGCCATCATCCGCGCGATCGATACCTCGGCCGCGCTCGCGCATCCGGGTTGCCGTGGCGTCTGGACCGGCGCCGACGTGGCCGACATCCCGCCGATCACCTTCCGTCCGACCAGCATCCAGGGGCTCGAGCCCTATCGCCAGTTCATCCTGGCGCGCGACCGGGTGCGCTATGTCGGCGAGCCGATCGCGGTGGTGTTCGCCGACGATCCCTATGTCGCCGAGGACATCGCCGACCTCGTCACGATGGACGGCGAATCGCTGCCGGTGATCCTGTCGGCCGATACGGCGCCGGGCGAGTTCGCGCCCGGCCTGTCCACCGAGGCGCTGGTGCTGCGCAAGAACTTCGGCGACATCGAGTCGGCGCTGCGCAGCGCGTTCAAGGTCGTCGAGGTGGACGTGCAGGTCGGCCGCCATTCCGGCGTGCCGATGGAGAACCGCGGCGCGCTGGCGCGCATCGACCATTCGCGCGACGTGCTCGAGTGCTACGGCCAGGGCAAGCGGCCGCATGCGCATCGCGATGCGGTGGCGACGCTGATCGGGCGCAGCCCGGCCAGCATGCACTTCTACGAAGGCCACATCGGCGGCGGCTTCGGCGTGCGCGGCGAGATCTACCCGGAAGACGTGCTGACCTGCCTCGCGGCCCAGCGCTTCGACCGGCCGGTCAAGTGGGTCGAGGACCGGCGCGAGAACCTGCTCGCCTGCAACCATTCGCGCGAACAGCGCCACGTGGTGCGCGGCGCGTTCGACAAGGACGGCCGGCTGCTCGGCATCGATGCGAAGCTCTGGCACGACCAGGGTGCCTATGTGCGTACCCACGGCGCGCGCGTGCCCGACATGGCGATGGGCACGCTGATCGGCGCCTATCATGTGCCGGCCTACCGTACGGTCGGCTACGTGCGCATGACGAACAAGACGCCGGCGGCCACCTATCGTTCGCCGGGGCGGTTCGAATCCACCTACGCCTGCGAGCGGCTGATGGACGCGGCGGCCGAGCAGTTCGGGCTGTCGCGCATCGAGATCCGGCGGCGCAACCTGATCCCCAAGGAAGCGTACCCGTACCCGAGGGCGATGGAGATCCTCGACCATGCGGTCGAACTCGACTCCGGCGATTTCGCCGGCCTGCTCGACAAGACCCTGGTGGACATCGGCTGGGACACGCTGCAGGCAGAAGTCGCCGCCCGCCGCGCGAACGGCGAGCTCGTCGGCGTCGGCATGGGCTTCTTCATGGAGAAGGGTGGCCTTGGGCCGGTGGACGGCGCGAAGGTCACGGTCGACACGCGCGGCAAGGTGCAGGTGATCACCGGCGCGTCCTCGATCGGGCAGGGCGTCGAGACCGTGATGGCGCAGATCGCCGCCGATGCGCTCGGCGTCGAGTACCGAGACGTGAAGGTGATCCACGGCCGCACCGACGTGCTCGAGTACGGCATCGGTTCGCATGCCTCGCGCGCGACGGTGATGACCGGTGGCGCGACACGCATGGCCGCGCTCAACGTGCGGCGCAAGGCGCTCGAGTTCGCGTCGCGGCACCTGGTCGAGGCGCCGGTCGAGATGCTCGACATCGTCGACGGGCAGGTGGTGCGCATCGACCGTCCGGGCGAGCCCGGCATCCCGATCGGCAAGGTGGCCGCCGCACTCGCGCCCAGCCCCGCCACGGTCGAGTTCGGCAACCCGGGGCTGACCGCCGAGGGCTGGTTCGAGACCGCCGGCATGACCCATCCGTACGGCATCCACACCGCGCTGGTCAAGGTCGACCCGGACACCGGCGAGACGAAGGTCGAACGCTTCCATGTCGCCTACGACGTCGGCTGCGCGATCAACCCGATGCTGGTCGAGGGCCAGATCGTCGGCGGCGTCGCCCAGGGCCTGGGCGGCGCGCTGTTCGAGGAATTCGTCTACGACGAGCGCGGCGAGCCGCTGTCGGTGACCTTCGCCGACTACCTGATGCCGACCGCGGCCGAGATGCCGCCGGTCGATCACACCGCATACGAGACGGTGCAGACGATGGAGCGGCTGGCCGCATGGATCGCCCG
>JAIENF010000407.1 GCA_019751575.1 Burkholderiales bacterium | reverse complement strand
TCCGGGCCGCGTGCCGACGAGCCGGCCGCCAACCCTCCCGCGGCTGCACCAGGGCCGCTGGCCCGCTCGATGTCTGCGGTGCGTGCGGTCGCGGCGCGGCTGACCCGCGAACGTGACTTCAACCCGTCGCGCTGAGACAGCGATTTCAACGGTCGGCCGGATGCGCCGGCCGCGACCGAGGATTCGACGATGCTCTGGATTGCGCTCTACCTGCCCGACCTGCCGCTCGAAGTGGTCAACCGGGTGCAGGCTGGCGATGCGGCGACTGCACTGATCGTCGACCTGCCGCTGGCGGTCAGCGACGGCCCCGACAACCGGCCGTTCGTGCTGTCGGCCAATCCCCGGGCGCGTGCCGCCGGCGTGCATCCGGGCATGACCGTGGCGGCGGCCTGCGCGCTGGCCACCGGGCTGGCCACGCTGCGTCGTGAGGAAGCGCGCGAAGCGCGGGCGATCCGGCAGGTCGCCGGCTGGGCCGCGCAGTTCACGCCCTCGGTGGTGCTCGAACGTTCCGGCGTGCTGCTCGAGGTCGCGGCCAGCCTGACGCTGTTCGGTGGGCTGGCGCGGCTGCTTGGCCAGGTACGTACCGGCCTGGCCGAGCTTGGCTACCGTGCCTCGTTCGGTGTCGCGCCGACGCCGCTGGGTGCCTGGCTGCTGGCGCGCGGGGGCCATGAACAGGCCGGGGTACGCGCCTGCCTCGAGGCAACCGACCTGCCGGCACGCCTCGGCGAACTGCCGCTGGCACTGTTCGACTGGCCACGCGAACGGCTTGATGCGCTCGCCGTGCTCGGCATCCATCGCATCCGCGAGGCGCTGGCATTGCCGCGCGACGGGTTCCGCCGACGCTTCGGTGCCGGTGCGCAGTCCGACCTGGACCGTGCGCTGGGCCGCGCGGCCGATCCGCGTCCGTGCTTCGCCTTGCCCGACCGTTTCTCGTCGCGCATCGACCTGCCATTCGACGTGATCGACACCGCGCTGCTCGACATTCCCGTCACTCGCATGCTCGCCGAGATGGAAGGCTTCCTGCGCGCGCGCGGGGCAGGGGCGCTGCAGCTCGTGCTCGAACTCGAGCATGGCCGCTCGGTGCCGACCCGCATCACCCTCGGTTCGCCGGCACCGGAACGCGCCCGCGCGCGCTGGCAGCGGCTGGTGCGCGAACGCCTCGACCGGCTGGAACTGAAGGCGACGATCAGCGCGGTGGCGATCCATGTCGATACGCTGCATGGCTTCGGCGAACACAGCACCACCTTCCTGCCCGATGCCACCCGGCGCGCGCAGTCGTGGCACGAACTGACCGAACGGCTGTCCTCTCGCCTGGAGCCGGGCGCGCTGTTCTCGGTCGGGCTGCGCGACGACCACCGGCCGGAGCAGGCCTGGCGCCGGGCCGATGGCCGGCCGCTGCGGTTGCGTCCGGGGCCGGCATCTGCATCGGCATCCGCATCCGCTGCGGCCGCCACCGCACCGCGTTCGCGTCGCGAACGCCCGGTGTTCCTGCTCGAGCGGCCACGCATGCTGGTCTGTGCCGAGTCCAGGCCCCAGTACCAGGGGCCGCTCGACCTGGTCAGCGGTCCGGAACGCATCGAGGCCGGCTGGTGGGACGGGCGTGCCGTGGCCCGCGACTACTATGTCGCGCGCAACCGTGCGGGCGAAACGTGCTGGATCTACCGCGAGCCGGTCGATCCGTCGCGCTGGTACCTGCACGGCCTGTTCGCATGATGTCCAGCGGCTCTTCATGCTGCCTGCCTGCGCTGAACTCGACGCGCTATCCAATTTCACCTTCCTGCGCGGTGCCTCGCATCCGGAAGAGCTGGTCGCCCAGGCTTCGGCGCTCGGTTATCGGGCACTGGCGATCGTCGACGAGTGTTCGGTGTCCGGCGTGGTGCGCGCCCACCTGGCTGCAAAGGACTGCGGGCTGCACCTGGTCATCGGGGCGCAGTTCGCGATCGCCGATTGCCCGTCGATCGAGCGCATCCTGCTGCTTGCCTGCAATCGTGAAGGCTACGGCAACCTCTGCGAACTGATCAGCCTCGCCCGGGGCCGCATGGCCAAGGGCAGCTATCGACTGCAGCTGGCCGACCTCGCGCGCGGGCTGCCGCATTGCCTGGCGATCGTCGTGCCGGCCCCGTCCAGGGGGGCCTCCGAGGGCCGTGAATCGGTGGCGATGATCGGCGCGGCGTTCCCCGATGCCTGCTGGATCGGCGTGGTGCTGGTGCAGGGGCCGGACGATGGCGAAGTGCTCGAGCGTGCATGGCAGCTCGCGGCCGGACCCGGCCTGCCGCTGGTCGCCTGCGGCGGCGTGCAGATGCACCGGCGCGAACGCAAGGCCCTGCACGACGTGCTGACCGCGATCCGCGAGGGACTGCCGCTGGCCGAGCTCGGTTCGCGCATGCTGGCCAACGCCGAGCGCTGCCTGCGGCCGATCGCGCGGCTGGCCCGCCTGCATCCGCCCGAGCTGCTGCTGCAGTCGGTCGAGATCGCGCAGCGCTGCACCTTCTCGCTGGACGAACTGCGCTACGAATATCCGCGCGAACTGGTGCCCGACGGCCAGACCGCCTCGGGCTGGCTGCGCCAGCTCACCTTCGAGGGGCTGGCGGAGCGCTATCCGCAGGGCACGCCGGCGAGCGTGCTTGCGCTGGTCGAGCACGAGCTGGCGCTGATCGCCGACCTCGGCTACGAAGCCTATTTCCTGACCGTGCACGACATCGTGCGCTTCGCGCGCGGCCGCGGCATCCTGTGCCAGGGGCGGGGCTCTGCGGCCAACTCCGCGGTCTGCTATGCGCTGGGCGTGACCGAGGTCGATCCGGGCCGCATGCAGGTGCTGTTCGAGCGCTTCATCTCGAAGGAGCGCAACGAACCGCCGGACATCGACGTCGACTTCGAGCACGAGCGGCGCGAAGAGGTGATGCAGTACATCTACCGCAAGTACGGCCGCGACCGTGCGGCGCTCACCGCCGCGCTCGCCACCTACCGGCCGCGTTCCGCGCTGCGCGATGTCGGCAAGGCGTTCGGCCTGTCGCTCGACCAGGTCGACCGGCTGGCGAAGACCATCGCCTGGTGGGACGGCAAGCAGGTGCAGGATGAACGCCTGGTCGAGGCCGGCTTCGATCCCGGCAACCCATTGATCGGACAGGTGGTCTATTTCGCGCACCAGCTGGTCGGCTTCCCGCGCCACCTGTCGCAGCACAGCGGCGGTTTCGTGATCGCACGCGACCGGCTGACCCGGCTGGTGCCGGTCGAGAACGCGGCGATGGACGGGCGTACCGTGATCCAGTGGGACAAGGATGACCTCGACGCGCTCGGGCTGCTGAAGGTCGACGTGCTGGCACTGGGCATGCTGACCGCGGTGCGCCGCACGCTCGATGCACTCGACGCGTTCGGTGTGCCGCGGCCCGGAGCGCCCGGCGGTGGCTGGCGGCTGCAGGACATCCCGGCCGAGGACGAGCAGACCTACGCGATGATCCAGCGCGCCGACACGATCGGCGTGTTCCAGATCGAGTCGCGGGCGCAGATGACCATGCTGCCGCGGTTGAAGCCAGCCTGCTTCTACGACCTGGTGATCGAGGTGGCGATCGTGCGGCCGGGGCCGATCCAGGGCGGCATGGTGCATCCCTACCTGCGCCGCCGGCAGGGGCTCGAGCCGGTCACCTATCCCTCCGAGGCGGTGAAGGGTGTGCTCGAGCGCACGCTCGGCATCTCGATCTTCCAGGAGCAGGTGATGCAGCTGGTGGTGGTCGCCGCCGGCTTCAGCGCTGGCGAGGCCGACCGGGTGCGCCGTGCGATGGCGGCGTGGCGACGCAAGGGCGGGCTGGAACCGTTCCGCGACAAGCTGCTTGCCGGCATGCTTGCGCGTGGCTACAGCGCCGACTATGCGGAGCAGATCTTCCGGCAGATCCAGGGCTTCGGCGAGTACGGCTTCCCCGAGTCGCATGCCGCGAGCTTCGCGTTGCTGGTCTATGTGTCGTGCTGGCTGAAGTGCCACCATCCGGCGGCCTTTGCCTGCGGGCTGCTGAACGCGCAGCCGCTCGGCTTCTATTCGCCGTCCGAGATCGTGCAGGACGTGAAGCGGCATCGCGTGCAGGTGCTGCCGCCGGACGTGAGGGTGAGCGGCTGGGACTGCGTGCTGGAACGTCCCGATGCGGGTGGCGCCCAGGCGGGGAGCGCTGAGGGTGGCACCGGCGGTGGCAGCGGTTCGCCCGCGCTGCGCCTCGGGCTGCGCATGGTCAAGGGGTTGTCCGAGGCCGGCGCTTCACGGCTGGTGGCCGCGCGCCGCCAGGCGCCGTTCGCCGACCTCGACGATATCGCGCGCAGGGCGATGCTGCAGCGCGCGGACGTCAACGCGCTCGCCGCGGCCGATGCCCTGCACACGCTGGCCGGCCACCGGCGCGAGGCCTGGTGGCAGGCGCTCGCGCTGGAAGCCGACACGCCGCTCACCCGCGCCCCGCGCGATGCGGTGCAGGCCTCGCTGCTGCCGCCCACCGAAGGCGAGGACGTGGTGCTCGACTACTCGACGCTCGGCCTCACGCTGCGCCGGCATCCGCTCGCCCTGCTGCGGCCGATGCTCGCCGCGCGTCGGCTGGTCACTGCGGAAGCCGTGCTCGCCGCGCGCAACGGCCAGGTGATCCGCGCCTGCGGCATCGTCACCTGCCGGCAGCGCCCGTCCACCGCCAGCGGCGTGGTGTTCGTGACGCTGGAGGACGAGACCGGCCACATCAACGTGGTGGTGTGGCCGACGATCGTCGAGAAGCAGCGGCGCGAGCTGCTCGGCTCACGGCTGATGACCGTGTACGGCCATGTGCAGCGGGAAGGCGCGGTGGTGCACCTGGTCGCCGGCCGGCTGGTCGACGACACCCGGCTGCTCGGCCGGCTGGCGACCGCCTCGCGCGACTTCGGCTAGACGAACGGATAAATGGGGTCAGACCCCGATTGCCGCCCGTCAGCCGCAGCCGCCATTCAGTCGAGCCCGACGAACAGTTCCATGGCCGGCAACGCGATGCCCAGCGATTCCAACTGCAGGGCGTCGTCGTCCTGCCGCTCGGTGACTTCCCATGTCCCGACGGACGTGCGCCTGAACAGTTCGACGATGTGCGTATGCGGTTCGACCAGCAGGTACTCGGCCAGCGTCGGAATGCGGCGGTAGGCGGCGAACCTGGCGCTCTTGTCGAAGCTGCCGGTGGACGGCGAAAGCACCTCCGCGATGAAGCGGGGTTCGGCCAGCGCGTGTTCCATCGTCCGGTCGCTGCGGCTGCACGACACGACCACATCCGGATAGAACATGGCATCCACGGTGTCGATGCGGACCTTCATGTCGTTGGCGAGCACCCGGCACGCCGACAGGTCCAGCCGCTTGTGCAGCGCGACCGCGAGGTTGAGCGTCACGACGTTGTGCACCTGGCTGGCCCTGGCCATGCGGAACACTTCGCCGCGGAAGAACTCGTGGCGTTCGAGTTGTTCGATCTCCCAGGAGAGGAACTCGTCGAGGGTCATCAGCGTGGCCTTGCGCGCGGAAAATTCCATCGTAGCAGTCGGCAGCGAATCGAAGAAAGGGCTTCGATCGTCGCGCCGATGCAGCGTCCCGGCGAGCGTCGGAAATCGGGGTCTGACCCCGATTTCTTCCGCGTTCAGGTGACCAGAAGGTCGCCGAACACGCTGCCGCGCCAGCCATCGAGTTCCGGCGAACGTTCGCCACGCACCCAGGCCTCGAGCAACCGGCGGGGGCACAACAATGCCGGCGGGAGGTCTAGCTCGACTGCACGCGCAGCCACCTTGTCGCGCACCTGCGCCAGCTGCTGTGCCGGTTCGCCGCGGATCGGTGGTGCGATCGCCGGCAGGTCGAGGTCTGCGTCCGACACCGGGGATTCCAGCAGGTCGAACAGCGTGGCCAGTTCGCGTTTCGGGAAACTGCGCTGGCCGCGCATCCGGGACGACAGGGCCTCGGTGTCCGCCGGCGGCGTTTCGACCAGGCTGGTGGCGAGCGCATTGTCGAAGATCCATGAACGTGGCCGGTTGATCGCGCGGGCGAGGGCCTCGCGCCAGCGCAGCAACCGGCGCAGCCGCGCCTGCGTCTCGGGCGGCGATTTCCACAATGCGGTGAACGCCAGGTGCGGCTCGTCGTCGGTTGCAGGCCCGGCCGCCAGGCGGTCGCAATCCTCCTGGCACCAGGCGGCCATCTTCCGCTGTTCGAGCTTTGCACCCAGCAGGTCATGCATCGCCGGCAGGTGCACGACGTCGATCGCGGCGTACAGCTTCTGCTGTTCGGTCAGCGGCCGCTGCAGCCAGTCGGACCGTGTCTCGCCCTTGCCGATCTCCACGTCGAGCAGCATCTGCACCAGCCGCTGGTAGCCGATCCCGGGCCCCAGGCCGGCGAAGGCTGCGGCCACCTGCGTGTCGAACAGCCCAGCGACCGGTGCACCGGCGATCGGCGCGAGTGCGACCAGGTCTTCGCTGGCGCTGTGCATGATCTTCACGCAGCCGGCATCGGTCAACAGCGGTGCCAGCGGCGACAGGTCTCCGCAGCCGATCGGGTCTACCAGTGCCGGCGGACCGTCGGCCTGCAACTGAACCAGCGCCAGGTCGGGCCAGAAGGTGTTGACCCGCATGAACTCGGTATCGAGTCCGATCCGGGACATGCCGGGCAAGCGGGAGAGCAGGGCGGCGAGGCCTCCTGCGGTGTCGATCCATTCTGCGGTCGGTGCGGTCATGCGCGATGATAAGCCGTTGGCGACCCCGGAAGCTTCTGGCTACACTTCGGGGCGCGCGGGGACGACGAGGGCATCCATCGGGGTGGCCGGTCTCCGGAGCGCATACACACAGCTTCGTGCCGCCCGGACGGACACGGGCGAACGGACATGGAGGAGAGGGCATGCAAGGCGACAGCGACAATCGCAACGATCGTGGCACGGTGTCGATCGACGGTCCCGCGCACGGCGGCACGACAGCGGCGGGTGGCGCCGCGCAACCGGCTGGCCATGCGGCAACGGCCGCAGCGCTGCGCGGCCATCGCCGCGCCTTCCTCCAGGGTGCCGCCGCGTCCGCCACCGTCGCAGTGGCCGCCCCGGCGATCGCCCAGTCCGGGCCGTCGGTGCGCTGGCGCCTGCAGTCGAGTTTCCCGAAGAGCCTCGACACCCTGTTCGGCGCGGCGCAGATGTTCTGCGAGCGCATCGACCGGCTGACCGGCGGACGCTTCCAGATCCGTCCGTTCGCCGCGGGCGAGATCGTCGGCGGCCTGCAGGTGCTCGATGCGGTCCAGAACGGCACCATCGAGATGGGCCACACCGCCAGCTACTACTACATCGGACGCAACCGTTCGCTGGCCTTCGACACCGCGGTGCCGTTCGGCCTGAACGCACGCCAGCAGAACGCCTGGATGTACTACGGCGGTGGCCTCGACCTGATGCGCGAGGTGCTGCGCGAGTTCAACGTGATGCACTTCCCGGCCGGCAACACCGGCACGCAGATGGGCGGCTGGTTCCGGCGCGAGATCCGCAGCGTGAAGGACATGCAGGGCCTGCGCTTCCGCATCCCCGGCCTGGCGGGCGAGATGCTCTCGCGCATCGGCGTGCTGCCACAGGTGATCGCGCCTGCGGACATCTATTCCTCGCTCGAGCGCGGCACCATCGACGCGACCGAATTCGTCGGGCCCTACGACGACGAGAAACTCGGTTTCGCCAAGGTCACCAAGTTCTACTACTACCCGGGATTCTGGGAAGGCGGGGCGCAGCTCTCGATGTACGTCGGCCTCAAGGAATGGGAGAAGCTGCCGCGCGAGTTCCAGCAGGCGATCGACGTGGCCTCTGCCGAGATCAACGTCAACATGCTCGCAGAGTACGACGCCAAGAACCCACCGGCGCTGGCGCGCATCCAGAAGACCGGCGTGCAGGTGCGCCCGTTTCCGCCCGATGTGATGGCGGCCGCACAGAAGGCTGCGTTCCAGATCTACGACGAGGAAGCCGCCAAGAATCCGTCGTTCGCGAAGATCTACGCCAACTGGCGCGCGTTCCGGGACGCCCAGCACAGCTGGCACCGCACCGCAGACCTCTCGTTCGACAACTTCGTGCTCAGCAACCCGCTCAGCGGCCAGCCCGCCGCACCGTCGCCTGCGAAGAAGTAGAAAAGCCACCAGCGCCGCAGAACGGGTTGGAAAATGGGGTCAGACCCGATTTGCCGCAATCGGGGTCTGACCCCATTTATCGGACGAAGTTCAGGACGAGGCCGGGGAAGGCGATCAGCAGGCCGACCATGATCAGCTGGATGATGATGAACGGGATCGCGCCCATGTAGATGTCCATCGTGCGCACCGACGGCGGGGCCACGCTGCGCAGGTAGAAAAGTGCGAAGCCGAACGGCGGGTGCATGAACGAGGTCTGCATGTTCACCGCGATCAGCACGGCGAACCAGACCAGGTCGATGCCCAGCGTGTGGGCGACCGGCCCGAGCAGCGGCAGCAGGATGAACGCGATCTCGAAGAAGTCGAGGAAGAACGACAGCAGGAAGATCAGCACGTTCACGAACACCAGGAAGCCGACCTGCCCGCCGGGCAACCCGGTCAGCAGGTGCTCGACCCATAGGTCGCCGTCCAGCCCGCGGAAGACCAGCGTGAAGATGGTCGCGCCGATCAGGATGAAGATCGCGAAGCTGGTGAGGATGGTGGTCTGCTCCATGGCCTCGCGCAGCACGCGCATGTCCAGTCGCCGGTTCGCCGCGGCCAGCCCGAGCGAACCGAGTGCGCCCATCGCGGCGGCCTCGGTCGGCGTGGCCAGTCCCATGAATATGGTGCCGATCACCAGGACCAGCAGCACGACGGCCGGCACCAGCGCCTTGAAGGCGCGCAGCAGCAGTGCCCGGTCGCGCGGCTGGCGTTCTTCTTCGGGAATCGCCGGCACTGAATCGGGATACACCAGCGAGACCAGGAAGATGTACAGCGCGTAGAGTCCGGTGAGCACCAGGCTCGGTACCAGCGCGCCGGCGTACACGTCGCCGACCGAGATGCCGAGCACCTCGGCCATCACCACCAGCACGATCGATGGCGGCACGATCTGCGCGAGCGTGCCCGAGGCGGCGATGACGCCAGTCGAAAGCCGGGTCGAGTAGCCGTGGCGGAGCATCACCGGCAGCGAGATCAGGCCCATCGCGATCACCGTCGCGGCGACCACGCCGGCCGGGCCCCCGAGCAGCGCGCCGACGAAGATCACCGCATAGGCGATGCCGCCCTTCACCGAGGCGAACACCTGGCCCATGGTCTCGAGCATCTCCTCGGCGATGCCGCTGCGTTCGAGCACCACGCCCATGAACGTGAAGAACGGGATCGCCAGCAGGGTCTGGTTGGACATGATGCCCAGCACGCGCTCCGGCAGCGCCTGCAGCAGCTGCGGGCCGAACGCGCCGGCCTGGATTCCGATCAGCGAGAAGGCGAGGCCGACCGCGGCCAGCGAGAACGCGACCGGATAGCCGATCAGCAGGAACGCGACCATCGTCGCGAACATCGCCGGTGCCAGCAGTTCGATGCCCATCAGTCGGTCATCCTCACTGGAGTTGCCGACGCTGTACCGGAGCCGGCGCCAGTCCGCGCAGGAAGGCCGCCCGCTTGATGATCTCGGACACGCCCTGCAGGGTCAGCAGCCCGAAGGCGAGCGGAATCGCCAGCTTGATCGGCCAGCGTGCGAGTCCGCCGACATCCGGCGAGGTCTCCCAGACCGCGATCGACGAGGCCACCATCGGCAGCGACAGCACGGTCAGCGCGATCGTGGTCGGCAGGAAGAAGAACAGACCGCCGAGGATGTCGATCCACGCCTGTCGCCGGGGCGATTGCCGGCTGTACAGCACGTCGACCCGGACATGGCCGCCGCGTGCCAGCGTGAAGGCGGCACCGAACAGGAAGATCAGCGCGAACAGGTACCACTGCAGCTCGAGCAGGCCGTTGGTGCCGATCCGGAATCCGTAGCGCAGCAGCGCATTGGCTGTCGCCACCAGCACGACGAGCAGCGTCAGCCAGCAGGCGATCCGGCCGATGCGTTCGTTCACCGAATCGATCACCCGCGCGACTGCCAGCAACATCCCCAATTGCACCCTCCCGGAACACGGTTCGCGGACAGGAGTACCACGCAGCGCGGTGCCGGCCAAGTCCGGCACCGCGCTGCGTGCCGGGTTGGTCGGCGAAAGTTGCTAAAATCAAGCCTTTGCAGCGTTCCGGAGCCGCCGAATGTTCAGCCAGAAAGACCGAATCGAAGGTTTCGACCCCGAACTGTGGGCCGCCATGGAGCATGAGCGCCAGCGGCAGGAAGACCATATCGAGCTGATCGCGTCCGAGAACTACGCGAGCCCGCGCGTGCTGGCCGCGCAGGGCTCGGTGCTGACCAACAAGTATGCCGAGGGGTACCCGGGCAAGCGCTACTACGGGGGCTGCGAATTCGTCGATGTCGCCGAGACGCTGGCCATCGAACGGGTCAAGCAGCTGTTCGACGCACCGTTCGCCAACGTGCAGCCGCATTCCGGTGCGCAGGCCAACATGGGCGTGTACCTCGCGATGCTCTCGGCCGGCGACACCATCCTCGGCATGTCGCTTGCCCACGGCGGCCACCTGACCCATGGCGCGACGGTGAACTTCAGCGGAAAACTGTACAAGTCGGTCGCCTACGGGCTCGATCCGAAGACCGAGGAGATCGATTACGACCAGGTCGCCCGCCTTGCGCGCGAACACCGGCCGAAGATGATCGTCGCGGGGGCTTCGGCCTATGCGCTGCAGATCGACTTCAAGCGTTTCCGGGCGATCGCCGACGAGGTCGGTGCACTGTTCCTGGTCGACATGGCGCACTACTCCGGGCTCGTCGCCGCCGGCGTCTATCCGACGCCGGTGCCGTACGCAGACTTCACCACCAGCACCACGCACAAGACGCTGCGCGGCCCGCGCGGCGGCTTCATCCTGTCGCGCACCGAGGCGCATGCGAAGGCGATCAACTCCGCGATGTTCCCGGGCGTGCAGGGCGGCCCGCTGATGCACGTGATCGCCGCGAAGGCGGTGGCCTTCAAGGAGGCGATGGAGCCGTCGTTCCGGACCTACCAGCAGCAGGTGATCGACAACGCGCGGACGATGGCAGGCGTGCTCCAGGAGCGCGGGCTGCGCATCGTCTCCGGGCGCACCGATTGCCACCTGTTCCTGGTCGACCTGCAGCCGAAGAAGGTCACTGGCAAGGACGCGGAGGCGTTGCTGGGCAGCGTGCACATGACGGTCAACAAGAATGCGATCCCGAACGACCCGGAGAAGCCGTTCGTCACCAGCGGCATCCGCCTCGGTTCGCCGGCGATGACCACCCGTGGTTTCGGGAAGGCTGAAGTGTCCCGGGTCGCGCACCTCATCGCGGATACCCTCGATGCACCGGCCGATCCGGCGGTCGCCGAGCGGGTGCGCGGCGAGGTGAAGGCGCTCTGCGCGCGGTTCCCCGTCTACGGTGCGTGACCTCCCGGCCGTCCATGGGTGCGCGTGGCCCTGCCCGACGGTGGCGCGGGTGCGCGGATGAAGTGTCCGTGCCCGAAGGGCAGCGACACGAAGGTCATCGACTCGCGCGAAAGCGACGACGGCAAGACGATCCGCCGCCGGCGCTCCTGCCTGTCCTGCGACAAGCGGTTCACCACGTTCGAGAAATTCGAACTGCGCATGCCGCACATCATCAAGGGCAGCGGCATCCGCGAGGAGTATGACGAGGACAAGCTTCGGCTGGGCTTCGAGCGCGCGCTGCACAAGCGGCCGGTTCCGGTCGAGTACGTGGATGCCGCGGTCGACCGCATCGGCCAGAAGCTGCTGTCGATGTCCGAGCGGGAGATCGATTCGCGCAAGGTGGGCGAACTGGTGATGCAGGAACTGCGCAAGCTGGACAAGGTCGGCTACATCCGGTTCGCGTCCGTCTATCGCGACTTCCAGGACGTCGACGATTTCCACGACGCCATCAAGGAAGTCCAGCGCCTGCCGCCGCGCAAGCGCCGGCCCGGCTGACCGGCATGGACGAAACCACGGCAGCGGCGACCGGGCGAGAGGCGGACGAGGCGTGGATGTCACGCGCGCTCGAACTGGCGGCGCAGGGGCTGTACACCGCCACGCCGAACCCGCGCGTGGGCTGCGTGCTGGTGCGCGATGGCCGGGTGCTCGGCGAAGGGTTCCATGCCATCGCCGGTGGCCCGCATGCCGAGGCGGCAGCGCTGGCCTGCGCCCGCGCCGCCGGCAACGACCCGGCGGGCGCCACGGCCTATGTGACGCTCGAGCCGTGCAGCCATTTCGGACGCACGCCGCCGTGTGCCGACGCGCTGGTCTCGGCCGGCGTCGTGCGGGTGGTGGCAGCCATGGAAGACCCGAATCCGAAGGTGGCGGGCAGCGGGTTCGCCCGGCTGCGCGCGGCCGGCATCGAGGTGGTGGTCGGCGTGCGCGCGGCGGAGGCCCTCGACCTGAACATCGGCTTCGTGTCGCGGATGACCCGGGGCCGGCCATGGATGCGGCTGAAGGTCGCTGCCAGCCTGGACGGGCGCACCGCGCTGTCGAACCGGACCAGCCAGTGGATCACCGGCGAGGCTGCCCGCGCGGACGGGCATCGCTGGCGTGCCCGGTCTTGCGCGGTGCTCACCGGCATCGGGACCGTGCGCGAGGACGATCCGCAGCTCACCGTGCGGGCGGTGGCGACGCCGCGCCAGCCACTGCCGGTGGTGGTCGATTCGCGCCTGCAGCTGTCGCCCGATGCGAGGGTGCTCGGCGCCGGCCGTGCCCTCGTGTTCGCCGCGGTCGACGACCCGGCAGCAAGGGCGGTCCTCGAGGGGCGCGGGGCCGAGGTCGTGCTCGTCCCGAACACGGCCGGCAAGGTCGACCTGCCGGCGATGCTGCAGGAACTCGGTCGGCGCGGCATCAACGAGGTGCTGGTCGAGACCGGCACCCGCCTCAACGGGTCGTTGCTGCGCGAAGGCTGTGTCGACGAACTGCTCGCCTACCTCGCGCCGAGCGTGCTCGGCGAACAGGCGCTCGGCATGTTCGACTTGCCTGCGATGGATGAGCTGGCGCAGCGTGCCGCGTTACGATTCACCGAAGTCACCCGGGTCGGCGACGACCTGCGCCTCAGGCTGCAGGTCGAGCGGGCGCCCGGGCCGTTCCAGCGCAGATAGCCGGGCCGTGCACCCGGCGCACAGAAAGGCAGGCCGTACATGTTCACCGGGATCATCGCTGCCGTGGGCACCATCGTCGAACGAACACCGCTGGCCGGCGGGCAGCGGATCATCATCGACACGGCCGGGCTCGGCCTGGACGACGTCGCCCTGGGCGACAGCATCGCGGTGGACGGGTGCTGCCTGACCGTGGTCGAGCGGGTGCAGGCGAAGGCGGCCTTCGATGTCTCGCTGGAGTCGATCGCGCGCACCGCGGGCTTCGACCTCGGGCGCAAGGTGAACCTCGAGAAGGCGCTGCGCCTGTCGGACCGGCTCGGCGGGCATCTGGTCAGTGGACACGTGGACGGCGTCGGAACCCTGCGCGAGTTCAGCCAGGTGGGCGAGAGCTGGAAGCTGGTGGTCGAGACCCCGCCCGGACTCGGCCGGTACATCGCGGAAAAAGGCTCGATCACGGTGAACGGCATCAGCCTCACCGTGAACGCGGTGTCCGACGGGCCGGGTGCCGCGGGCGAGCGCACCACGGCCTTCGCCATGAACATCATCCCGCACACGCTGCAGATGACCAACCTCGGCGTGTGCCGGGTCGGCGACCGGGTGAACCTCGAGATCGACCTGCTCGCGCGCTATGTCGAGCGCCTGGGTGCCTGAGCGCGCATCCACCGGAGGGCCCCGCATGAGCATCAGGACGATCGACGATTTCCTCGCCGGCAGCGGCCAGCGCGACGCGACGCAGGAGCCGTTCGAACTCGAGAACCCGCATCTGCTCGAAGTGCGCCTGCGCGGGGTCGCATGGGCGAAGGCCGGCTCGATGGTGGCGTACACGGGCGGCGTGAAGTTCCGCCGCGAGGGCGTGCTCGAACAGGGGCTCGGCAACCTGTTGAAGAAGACCGTCAGCGGCGAAGGCGCGCAGCTGATGAAGATGGAAGGGCAGGGCCGGGTCTGGCTCGCCGATGGCGGCAAGAAGGTGAACCTGCTTCGCCTCCAGGGGGAGTCGCTCTTCGTCAACGGCAACGACGTCCTGGCCTTCGAGGACGGCATCGAGAACCGGATCACGCTGATGCGGAAGGTCGCGGGCATGCTGGCCGGTGGCCTGTTCAACATCCGGCTGTCGGGTCACGGCCTGATCGCGATCGGATCCCACTACGAGCCGCTGACCCTGAAGGTAAGCCCCCGGCGCCCGGTGTACACCGATCCGAACGCGACGGTGGCGTGGTCGGGCGGGCTGGCTCCCGATTTCGTCACCGACATCACGCTCGGCAGCCTGATCGGACGCACCTCGGGCGAGAGCCTGCAGATGAAGTTCGAGGGAGAGGGCTGGGTCGTGGTGCAGCCCTGCGAGGAGGGCGGCGCAACGCGCGCCGGACGCTGAAGGGCGGTCGAACGCGATCCGCGTGCCCAGCCTCCCGATCCGGGCGATAATCGGAGGTTGACCCGTCCGGACCGCCAGCCCAATGCCGATCGCCAGTACCCCCGAAATCATCGACGAGATCCGCGCCGGCCGCATGGTGGTGCTCGTCGACGAGGAAGACCGCGAGAACGAGGGCGACCTCGTGATGGCCGCCGAGTTCGTCACGCCGGAGGCGATCAATTTCATGGCCAAGCACGGCCGCGGGTTGATCTGCCTGACGCTGACCGAGGACCGCTGCCGGCAGCTCGACCTCCCGCCGATGGTGCGCGACAACCGCTCGCCGATGGGCACCAATTTCACGATGTCGATCGAGGCTGCCGAGGGCGTGACCACGGGCATCTCCGCGCACGACCGCGCGCACACCGTGCGCACCGCCGTGCGCGCCGATGCATCCCCGGCCGACCTGGTGCAGCCCGGCCATGTCTTCCCGCTGCGTGCGCAGCCCGGTGGCGTGCTCGTGCGTGCGGGCCATACGGAAGCCGGTTGCGACCTCGCGCACCTGGCCGGCGTGCTGCCGGCCTCGGTGATCTGCGAGATCCTCAAGGACGACGGCACGATGGCGCGGCTGCCTGACCTGCTGGTGTTCGCGGAAGCCCACGGACTGAAGGTGGGCACCATCGCCGACCTCATCCAGTACCGCAGCCGCACCGAGTCGCTGATCGAGCGTGCCGGCGAGCGCGACATCGAGACGCCCTACGGCACGTTCCGGCTGATCACCTTCCGCGACCGGCTGGCGACCGCCACGCACCTTGCGCTGGTACATGGCACGCCGAAGCCGGATGAAGAAGTGCTGGTTCGCGTGCACGAGCCGATCTCCATTGTCGACCTGCTCGACGCGGGAAGCGCGACGCACTCGTGGAACGTCCATGCCGCGATGCAGGCGGTGGTCAAGGCCGGCTGCGGTGCCATCGTGCTGCTGCACCGTCCCGAGATGCCCGACCAGCTCCTCGAACGCGCGACGCGCGCCGGTCCGGCGCCCCGGCGCGGCCGCATGGACCTGCGCGACTACGGCATCGGCGCGCAGATCATCCGGCAGCTCGGCATCACCCGCATGCGGGTGCTGGCGCAACCGCGCCGGATGCCCAGCATGACCGGGTTCGACCTCGAGGTGACTGGCTACCTGCTGCCCGAAGGACCGGTCCCGCTGGCCGACCTCGCGGGCCATCCCAACCTGCCCACGCGCTGACCCGCGCAACGGCGCTGCCCGGGCGGCGTGCGCCGCCCTGCGCCGGACGCGCTGCCGATTCCAAGGACGTTTTCGATGACCGCC
This sequence comes from Burkholderiales bacterium, assembly GCA_019751575.1. Lineage (GTDB taxonomy): Bacteria > Pseudomonadota > Gammaproteobacteria > Burkholderiales > CAIKXV01 > CAIKXV01. The sequence goes on along the minus strand of JAIENF010000407.1, from coordinate 2,253 downwards.
AGACCCGTGCTTGCCCGCAACCATTTCGCTCCCGACCTCGACGGTGCCGCGCTGCGCATCGGCATCGTGCAGGGGCGGTTCAACGAATCGATCGGCGCGGCCGAACTCGCTGCCTGCCGTGCCGAGCTGGAACGGCTCGGCGTGCGCCCGGCGTGCATCACGCATTGCACCGTACCCGGCGCGCTCGAGATTCCCCTGGTGCTGCAGAAGCTGGCCCAGACCGGCCGTTTCGATGCGCTGGTCGCGCTGGGCGCGGTGATCCGCGGCGAGACCTACCACTTCGAAGTGGTGTCCAACGAAGCGTGTGCCGGTGCGTCGAGCGTTGCGCTCGACACCGGCGTGCCGGTGGCCAATGGCATCCTGACCACCAACACCGACGAACAGGCCGAGGTGCGTGCCGCCGAAAAGGGGCGCGACTGCGCACGTGCCGCGGTCGAGATGGCCAACCTGCTGCGAAGCATCGACGATGCCGCGCGCTGAACGCCGGCCGGGCAGCGCCGGCCCCGGCAAGGCGCGGATCGCGCGCCACAAGGCGCGTGAGTTCGCCGTGCAGGGGCTGTACGAGTGGCTGGTCTCCGGCAGCGACACCTGGGACATCATCCGGCACCTGCGCGAATCGGACGAATACGAAGCCGCCGATGCCGCATTCGTCGAGCGGCTGGTGTCGGGGGCGATCGCCGATGCCGATGAGTTATCGGCCTGGATGCAACCTTTCCTCGACCGGCCGGTCAATGCACTGAGCCCGGTGGAGCGCGCGATCCTGCTGCTGGCCGGGTTTGAACTGCGCACTGCGCCGGAAGCCGAGTTCGGCGCACCATACCGGGTGGTGATCAACGAGGCGGTCGAACTGGCCAAGCTGTTCGGCGGCACCGACGGTCACAAGTACGTGAACGGCGTGGTCGACAAGCTGGCCGGGGCGGTGCGCGCGGATGAGCGGTCCGTTCCGGGCAGCCGGCCGGCACAGTGACACTCGACACACAACGCTGGAGCGGACGATGCTTTCGTTGAAGATCCGGATTTACCTGTTCTACGTCGCGGCGGTCGCCTTCGTGTCGATCGGCCTCTGGATGATCGGCGCCGGGCTGTTCAGCACCGGCGGCTTCACCGCGCTGGTGGTGGGTGGACTCATGTTCGCCACCGGCGTGGTCGACTTCGCGATGGGTCGTTACCTCCAGCGGCAGTACCTGTACCCGACGCAACAGCAGCAGGCGCAGCAGCCCGCGCCACCGGGGCAGTCGTCCGCGCAGCCAGCCGATGGCGGCGGGGCCGGGTCGCCGGGTGGCGGCAGCGCGGCCTGAAGATGCCAGGCGGGCGCCAGGCGGGGGGTGAGTTCTCGCTGATCGCCCGGCATTTCACCTGGCCGACCCCCTCGGCCGACCTCGGCGTCGGCGACGATGCAGCGCTGCTGCGGGTCTCGCCCGGCATGCAGCTGGCGGTGTCGACCGACCTGCTGGTCGTCGGCACCCATTTCCTCGACGGAACCGATCCCGGCCGTCTCGGCCACAAGTCGCTGGCCGTGAACCTGTCCGACATGGCGGCCATGGGTGCGCGGCCCCGCTTCGCGACGCTCGCGCTCGCCCTGCCGTCGGTCGACGAACGCTGGCTGGCTGCGTTCTCGGCAGGCATGCAGGCGCTGGCCCGGCTGCACGGCACGGAACTGGTGGGGGGCGACACCACCCGCGGGCCGCTGTCCATCTGCGTGACCATCCTCGGCGAGGTGCCGGCCGGGCAGGCATTGCGCCGCGACGGCGCGCGTGTCGGCGACGAGGTCTGGGTGTCGGGGACGCTGGGCGATGCGGCGATCGGCCTGGCCCTTGTCACCGGGGGGCGTGCGCCGTTGCTCGACGCCGCGGCCGCGGCCGCGTGCATCCAGCGGCTGGAAGCACCGCAACCGCGGGTAGGACTGGGGCTCCAACTGCGTGGGGTCGCGAGCGCCGCGCTCGATGTCTCGGACGGATTCGCGGCCGACCTCGGCCATATCCTCGAGCGCTCCGGCGTCGGTGCACGGATCGAGGTGGAGCGGCTTCCGGCCTCTGCCGCGCTGGCGCCGTTCGCCGGTGACCCGTGGGTGCGCGATGCGTTGCTGGGCGGGGGCGACGATTACGAGCTGTGCTTCACCGCCCCGGCATCGGCGGCCGGCGATGTCGTGCAGGCTGCGGCGCGGTCTGGCGTGCCGGTGACCCGCGTCGGCCATGTCGTGGCTGGTGAAGGCCTCGTCCTGGTGGATGCGGACGGACGCGAGGTGCAACCGGC
>JAIENF010000153.1 GCA_019751575.1 Burkholderiales bacterium | reverse complement strand
CGGGGAGCGTACGCCGATCGCGCTGGTCGATGCGCCGGCCTCCGGGCGGATGGCGGTCGGCGAGGCGATCACCAACATCGCAGCGGCGCCGATCCCGGCGCTCGGGTCGGTGAAGCTGTCCTGCAACTGGATGGCGGCGGCCGGCCACCCGGGCGAGGATGCGGCGCTGTTCGATACCGTGCATGCCGTCGCGATGGAGCTCTGTCCGTCGCTCGGACTGTCGATCCCGGTCGGCAAGGATTCCCTGTCGATGAAGACGGTCTGGCGCGACCCGTCGGCCGGCGGTGCCGAACGCGCGGTCACCTCGCCGGTGTCGCTGGTCGTGTCTGCGTTCGCGCCGGTGCCCGATGTACGCGATGCATCGACGCCCGAGCTGCGCACCGATGCCGGGGATACGCAGCTGCTGCTGGTCGACCTGGGTCGCGGCCGTGCCCGCCTGGGTGGATCGGCGCTGGCGCAGGTGCACGGAATGTTCGGCAGCGAGGTGCCGGACCTCGACCGGGCGCAGGACCTTGCGGGTTTCTTCGACGCGATACAGGCACTGCGGCGCGAATCGATGCTGCTGGCCTACCACGACCGGTCCGATGGCGGCCTGCTCGCGACGATCGCCGAGATGATGTTCGCCGCCGGTGTCGGCGTCGACCTCGATCCCGGGACGGCGCTGCCCGAGGCGGCGGGGGCGCAGGCGTCGTCCTCTACCGTGATGGCATGGCTGTTCAACGAGGAACTCGGCGCGGTGGTGCAGGTGAGGGCGGCGGACCGCGCGCGGGCGGTCGCCCTGTTCGACGCGTGCGGCCTCGGCGATTGCGTGTTCCCGGTCGGCCGGCCCAATGCCAGCGACCGCCTGCGCCTGACCGTGGGTGGCCGGGTACTGCTCGACGAACCGCGCGCCGCGCTGCGTCGTTCGTGGTCGGAGACGAGCTACCTGCTGGCGCGCCTGCGCGACAACCCGGAGTGCGTCGACCAGGCCCACGCCGGGGCCTGCGATCCGGCCGAGCCGGGCCTCCATGCACAGCTCGCATTCGACCCGCAGGACACCCTGCAGGGGCCCTGGGTGCATGCGGGCGTGCGGCCTCGGGTGGCGATCCTGCGCGAGCAGGGTGTCAACGGCCAGAACGAGATGGCGGCGGCGTTCGATCGCGCGGGCTTCGCTGCCGTGGACGTGCACATGAGCGACGTCCTCGAGGGGCGGGTGACGCTGGAAGCCTTCAAGGGCATCGCGGCCTGCGGCGGCTTCTCCTACGGCGACGTGCTCGGCGCCGGCGAGGGCTGGGCAAAGTCGATCCGCTTCAATGCGCGCGCACTCGATGCGTTCAGCGGTTTCTTCGCGCGCACGGACAGCTTCGGGCTGGGTGTCTGCAACGGCTGCCAGATGATGAGCGGCCTGGCCGACCTGATCCCGGGCGCGTCGCACTGGCCGCGCTTCGTGCGCAACCGGTCCGAGCAGTTCGAGGCGCGGCTGGTGATGGTCGAGGTGCTGCCCACCCGTTCATTGTTCTTCGAGGGAATGGCCGGCAGCCGGCTGCCGGTGGTGGTGTCCCATGGCGAAGGATTGCCGCTGTTCCGCTCGTCCGAGGCCCTGCAGGCCGCGTCGCCGCTGGTTACCCTGCGCTATGTCGATCCATCGGGTGCGTCGACCGAGCGCTATCCGCACAATCCGAACGGCGCGCCGGACGGCATCACCGGCCTGACCAGCATCGACGGACGGTTCAGCATCCTGATGCCGCATCCCGAGCGGGTGTTCCGCACGGTCCAGATGTCCTGGCACCCGCTCGCCTGGGGCGAGGACAGTCCGTGGTTGCGGATGTTCCGGAACGCGCGCCGCTGGGTTGGCTGAGCGGCGCAGCCCAGGCCGCCGGCCCCCAGAGGGGGCACCGGCGCGCAGGCGAGGTTACTTGCCTGCGGGTGCCGGCGTCTGGCTTCCGGGCTGCGGCAGGTCGAGCGGCGCTGGCGAATGGACCGGGGCCGCCGTCGGGCTGATGGTGATCCCCCGCTTGCGCAGTTCCTCGACCACGAGGCGCGCATTCTGGTTGCCCTGGTCGGCCAGCCGCTGCGTGCCGGAGGCGACCGCGTCGAGCTGTACGCGCATCTTCTGGGATGCGGCGAACGGTGCAGCCTGGTTCGACAGCAGGGTCTTCAACGTCGAGCGCTCGCTGAACAGCTGGAACATCTGCGCCCCTGACCAGATCAGCAGGCCGATCATCAACAGCAGCAGCGGGACGAACGGGGCGGCATTGCGGTTCGAATCGTACATTGGGGTCCTCGCTCAGCGCTTCGCCGGGGCAGGCTTCTGGTCGACGGTGAAGGTGATGCCGCTGGCGCCCAGCAGGCTGCGGATCTGCTCGTCGTTGTCGCGCGCGGCGAGCTCGGCAAGCGCGCGGATGAGTTCGCGGTTGAGCACCTCGAGCTGCGCGGTGGTGGCGATGAACTGCTGCTGCGCGGACAGCTGCATCTGCATCGCACGCGAGGTGCGCGCCACCGACACGTTGGCGATCACGATGACCAGGAAGGCGGTCGCCGCGAGGGTGAGGATGATGAACTCGATGCGCTTGAGCATGGGGTAGGGTTCGTCCGGGCCGGGTTAGCGTGCGCGTCCTGCCGAGCCGTTGCGGCTGCACCGGCAAGCGGGCAGCCGCATGCGGATTGCCGTTACTCGATCTTCGCCTTGGCGCGGACCTCGGCGATCGCCTTCTCGATGGCCTGCTGCTGGAAACGCTGCTGCAGCTGCTGCTTGACCTCCTCGTACGGCGGGGCGGTCAGCGGGCGCTCGTCATCGAGGCGGATGATGTGCCAGCCGAACTGCGACTGGACCGGTGCCGGCGCGGTCTGCCCTTTCTTGAGCTTCACCATGGCGTCGGCGAACGGCTTGACCAGGTTGGCCGGGGGTGTCCAGTCGAGCTCGCCACCGCGTCCCTTCGAACCGCCGTCCTCCGACCGTTCCGCGGCTGCCTTCTCGAAGGTGGTCTTCTTCGCGGCGATCGCCGCCATGATCTCCTTCGCCTCGGCCTCGGTCTTCACCAGGATGTGGCGGACCCGGTACTCGCGATCGCCCAGGGTCGAGCGGATCTTCTCGTACTCGGCCTTCATCGTGGCATCGCTGGTGGGGTTCTTCGCGATGTAGTCGGCGATGTAGACCTGGGCCAGGATGTTCTGGCGCGCCAGCTCGAGCTGGATCATCACGTCCGGGTTCTTGTCGAAGCCACGCTTGGCCGCTTCCTGGCTGACGGCCTCCATGCTGATCAGTTCCTCGCGCACCCGGGCGCGCATCTCTGGCGAGTCGGGCGCGCCTCGCTGGGCCTGCTGCTTGATCAGCATGTCGATGCGGCTCTGCGGGACGGTGACGCCGTTGACGCGCGCGGCGGCGCTGGGCCCCTTGGCCTGGGCGAAGGCGCTGGTGTCGACCATCAGCCCGGCCACGGCAAACACCGCGAGCGAGACCGTTCGTTTCAGTGCGAGGCGTTTCATGCGGTTGCTCCCTTGGAAGAATCGTTCGGATCTTGCGCGATGCCGGCGGACTTCATCGTGCGTCCGGCTCGCCTGGTGCTCGGGCATGGATCGCCAGCGCATGGATGCGCCCGCGCATCAGGTCGCCCAGCGCGGCGTACACCATCCGGTGGCGCGCGACCTTGCCATGCCCGGAAAATGCCGCGCTGGTGATCTGGAGCCTGAAATGGCCTCCGCCGGATGCTGCACCGGCATGTCCTGCGTGCAGTGCGCTTTCGTCCTCGACCGCGACCGCGTCGGGATCGAGCGCCTGCAGTCTTGTCCGGATCTCGCCGGGAAGGTCGTCGTGGTTCACGGCAGTTCCTTGTCGGGTGCTTCCGAAGGTTCGGCGTAGCGCGAAAGGACGATTGCCTGCGCGAACACGAACACGAGCATCAGGGCGGTCACCCCGAACAGCTTGAAGTTCACCCAGGCGTCGGTGGAGAAGTTCAGCACCACCACGATGTTGGCTGCTGCGAGGAACGCGAAGAATGCAGCCCAGGCGTAGTTGAGCCATCGCCAGACCGGGTCGGGCAGGGTGAGCTGCCTGCCCATCACCGCGCGCATCGGGTTGCGGTCGAAGATGGCCTGCGACCCGACCAGTCCGGCGGTGAACAGCAGGTAGAGCACGGTCGGCTTCCACTTGATGAACACTTCGTCGTGCAGCAGCAGTGTCGCGCCCCCGAAGACCGCGATCACGCCCATGCTGAGCCAGAGGGCTGGCTCGACCTTGCGGCCACGCAAGCGCAACCAGCCGATCTGCACGAAGGTGGCCGCGATGGCGACAGCCGTGGCGGCATGGAGACCGGCAAGCTTGTAGGAGACGAAGAAAAGGATGACCGGGAAAAGGTCGAACAGCCACTTCATTGCCCGATTATCTAGGCTCGGCTCCGCGATGTCCATTTGGCGTTCCGTGACTGCACCAGTGCGCGCGCCTCGGGCGAGAAGCCCAGGCCGGCCACCTGGTGCGCCGCCTGCTGGAAGAACGCGGGGCATTCGGACGGCAGGTGGGTCTCGAGCCGTCGGTAGGCCCGCTCCATCTTCCGCAGGTCGCGCGAGCGGGTGGACACGATGGCTGCGTTGATCAGCAGCTGCCTCCACGGGCGCAGGGGATCGGTGGACGTGTGGTCGGCCTGCAGCCTTGCGGCCACGTTGGCGATGACTGCCTCGTAAGCATCCGACAGGGCGATGCAGGAGTCGAGGCTTCCGGCCATGTTTGCGCGGTTGGCGAGCGCTGCGACCACCGGGCCGATCTGGCGCAGCTGGCCGCGGTGGCGCATGCACCACTGGGCGGCTTCGAGCGAGATGTCGATCACCGAGATGCGGGCCTGGCGGAGCTTGAACTTCTCGGCCCAGTTGCCGAGGTCGTGCAGGCATTCGAAGATCTGGTCGGAGATGCCGTTGATGTCCTCCGCGAGGACCTCGGCGGTCGGACCGTAATCGCGGTCGATGCGGTCGCAGTCGTCGAAGAAGACATCGAGTGCATCGACCAGCATCGCCGGCGTGATCCGGGCGCCGGGCGGTGTCCCGGACGCATCGAACGCCGCGATGATCTCCCGGGCTGCAGCCTTCAGGCGCGCACGCATCATTCAGGCCCGTTCGTGTCGAGGTCGAGCGCGGCGGAGTTCATGCAGTAACGAAGCCCCGTCGGCTGCGGTCCGTCCTCGAAGACATGGCCCAGGTGGGCATCGCAGCGGGCACAGAGCACTTCGGTGCGGCGGCTGAACCAGCTGTTGTCGTCGGCGGTGGCGACCGAGGCCGGCGACAGCGGCTGCCAGAAGCTGGGCCACCCGGTGCCGGAATCGTATTTCGTGGCGGCGTCGAAAAGCGCATTGCCGCAGCAGATGCAACGGTAGACGCCGCTGTCCTTGCTGTCCCAGTAGGCGCCCGTGAAGGCGCGCTCGGTGCCGTGGCGCCGGGTCACCTCGTACTGCTCGGCACTCAACTGGGCGCGCCACTCCTCGTCTGTCTTGCGGATTTTGTCTGTCATGATCGCAGTCTGGCTCGATCGCCTGCCTCGGCGCAACGGAAAGGAATGATACGGTGACCCTTGCCTTCTGGATGATCCTTGCAGGTGCAATGTTGCCCTATCTGACAGTGGCGGTGGCGAAGTACCGTGCCGACTACGACAATGCGGCTCCCCGCGCCCAACTGGCGGCCGCCGACGGGTTCCGCCTGCGGGCCTACTGGGCCCACCTGAACCATTTCGAGGCGTTCCCGCCGTTCGCCGCGGGCGTGGTCATCGCCCACCTGGCCGGTGCCGCTCAGGGGCGGATCGACGCGCTGGCCGTCGCATTCGTGCTGCTGCGGGTCGCCTACACGGCGCTCTACATCGCAGACCGGCCGACGGCGCGGTCGCTGGTCTGGATCGCGGCCCTTGCCTGCATCGTGGCCCTGTTCGTGGTGGCGGCGCTCGCCTGATCCGGTCGCGGGGGGACGCCGCCGCGCCGCGCCGGGTGCGCGGGTGCCGGTGCCGGCGCGCATACCCGCGAAATGTGCAAAAATCCGAGGCTGTCTTGCGGCCGCCGCGCGTCCATCATCGCAGCGGCCCGTCGACTGCGGCGCCGGGCGCCGGTTCCCTGCCGTTGCAGGGCCGCCGTTCCACGCGCGCCCAGGTCATCCCGGGACAGTCCCCTACGCACAAGCCTCTGAGAGGAAGCCAGCATGGCACACGATCCGCTGAACACCCTGCGCGAATTCAAGCTGAAGTCCGGCAAGACCGGCAGGATGTACTCATTGAAGGCGCTGGAAGAGCAGGGGTTCGGCAAGACCTCGCGCCTGCCGGTGAGCCTGCGCGTGGTGCTCGAGTCCGTGCTGCGCAACTGCGACGGCGAGCGCATCAGTCCCGACTCGGTGAAGGCCCTGGCCGCCTGGAAGCCCAACGGCGAACGCACCAACGAGCTGCCGTTCGTGCTCGCGCGGATCATGCTGCAGGACATGGCGGGCTTCCCCGCGCTGAACGACTTCGCCGCGATGCGTGCCGAGGCCAAGCGCCAGAACTTCGACCCGGCCCGGATCGAGCCGCTGGTCCCGGTCGACCTGGTGGTCGACCACTCGATCGTGGTCGACGTCCACAACTCGACCGATGCGCTGCGCCGGAACATGGAGATCGAGTTCGAACGCAACGGCGAGCGCTACACCTTCCTGAAGTGGGCGAAGCAGGCGTTCTCCGGCATCCGCGTCGTGCCGCCGGGCAACGGCATCTGCCACCAGGTCAACCTCGAGTACCTGTCGCGCGGCGTGTGGGAGAAGGACGGAATCTATTATCCCGATTCGGCCGTCGGCACCGACTCGCACACCACGATGGTGAACGCGATCGGCGTGCTGGCCTGGGGCGTGGGCGGCATCGAAGCCGAAGCGGCGATGCTCGGCCAGCCCTACTACTTCCTCGAGCCTGACGTGGTCGGCGTGCACATGACCGGGAAGCTCAATCCCGGCGTGACCGCCACCGACCTGGTGCTCACCGTCACCGAACTGCTGCGCAAGTCCAACGTGGTCAACAAGTTCGTCGAGTACTTCGGCGAGGGCGCGTCCACGCTCAGCGCCACCGACCGCGCGACCGTCGCCAACATGGCGCCCGACTACGGCGCGACCTGCGGCTTCTTCGCGATCGACGACAAGACGCTCGAGTACTACCGGATGACCGGCCGCGAAGAGCACTGCGACGCGATCGAGTCGTACCTCAAGGCCCAGGGCATGTTCGGCATCCCGCGCAAGGGCGAGATCGACTACTCGCAGGTGGTCGAGATGGACCTGTCCACCGTGCGTCCCAGCGTGTCCGGCCCGAAGCAGCCGGAAGAGCGCCTGAACCTCGAGGCGATCAAGGGCCGGTTCAACGAGCTGTTCTCGAAGCCCGTCGCCGAAGGCGGCTACAACAAGCCGGCAGCCGACCTCGACAAGCGGTTCCCGGTCGCCAACCCGGCGGTGGGCGACGTCGGCCATGGCGACATCGGCATCGCGGCGATCACCTCCTGCACCAACACGTCCAACCCGTGGGTGCTGCTGGCTGCCGGCCTCCTGGCCAAGAAGGCGGTCGAGAAAGGCATGAAGCCGCATCCGCGGGTCAAGACCTCGCTCGCGCCCGGCTCCAAGGTGGTGACGGCCTACCTGAAGGACGCCGGCCTGATGCCCTACCTGGAGCAGCTCGGCTACCACGTGGTCGCCTATGGCTGCACCACCTGCATGGGCCTGGCCGGGCCGCTCGACAAGGACCTGGAAGAGTCGATCGTCAAGAACGACGTGATCTGCGCGGCCGTCCTGTCCGGCAACCGCAACTTCGAAGCGCGGGTGCACCAGTCGCTGAAGGCCAATTTTCTGATGAGCCCGCCGCTGGTGATCGCGTTCGCGCTCGCCGGCACCGTGCGCATCGACATGGACAAGGATCCGATCGGCAACGACAAGGACGGCAAGCCGGTCTTCCTGAAGGACCTGTGGCCCACGCCGGCCGAAGTCGAGGCGGTGATGAAGTTCGCGCTCAATCCCGAGAGCTTCCGCCGCGAATACGGCGACCTGTCCGGTGCCAAGGACCTCTGGGACGGCATCCCGGAGGCGAAGGGCGCGCTGTTCGACTGGGACGACAAGTCGACCTACCTGCTCGAGCCGCCGCTGTTCGAGGGCTTCAGCCGCACCCTGCCCAAGGTTACGGACGTGCGCGGCGGCCGCGCGCTGGGCATCTTCGGCAACAAGCTCACCACCGATCACATCAGCCCGGTGGCGCCGATCCGCAAGGGCACGCTCGCGGGCGACTGGCTGGTGGCGGCCGGCAGCACCGACCTGTCCAGCTTCGGCTCGCGGCGCACCAACCACGAGGTGATGGTCCGCGGCGCGTTCGCCAACCCGCGCATCAAGAACCTGATGGTGCCCGGCTCGGAAGGTGGCGTGACCTTCCACCAGCCCGACGGTGCGAAGATGCAGATCTTCGACGCGTCGATGCAGTACCAGAAGGACAAGGTTCCGCTGTTCGTCTTCGGCGGCGAGGCCTACGGCACCGGGTCGTCACGCGACTGGGCGGCCAAGGGCACCCAGATGCTCGGCATCCGGGTCGTGGTCGCGCGCGGCTACGAGCGTATCCACCGCTCGAACCTGGTCGGGATGGGCGTGCTGCCCTGCCAGTTCAAGGGCGCGGACAGCGTGCAGTCGCTCGGCATCACGGGCGAGGAAAGTTACGACCTGATCGGCGTCGAGGGCGGCAACATCAAGCCGCTGCAGGATGTCACGCTGGTGATCCACCGCAAGGACGGCAGCACGCAGAACGTCGCGGTCACGCTGCGCGTCGACTCGCCGATCGAGGTCGAGTACCTCAAGAACGGCGGCATCCTGCCGTTCGTGCTGCGCGAGCTGATGGCTTCCTGACCCGTACCTTCACTGCCCCATTCGATCCCGGAACCTGCCATGACCCAAGACGTCTTCAACACCCTGCGCGACTTCACGCCCTCGGCCGGCCGGTCCGGCAAGTACCATTCGCTGGCCGCGCTCGAGGCGGCGGGACTGGGCAAGGTCTCCCGGTTGCCGCGTTCGATCCGCGTGGTGCTCGAGGCGCTGGTGCGCCACTGCGATGGCAGGAAGGTCACCGAGGAGCACATCAGGGCGCTGGCCGCGTGGCAGGCCAAGGGTGCGCGCACCACCGAGATCCCGTTCATCGTGGTGCGCATCGTGCTGCAGGACCTGATCGGATTCGGGACGCTGAACGACCTGTCGGCGATGCGCAAGGCGGCGAGCAGGCTCGGCATGGCGCCGGGCAAGATCGAGCCGCTGGTGCCGGTGGACGTGGTGGTCGACCACTCTGTCGAGATCGACGTCTACAACCGGCCCGACGCGGTGCAGGTCAACCAGGAAATCGAGTTCAAGCGCAACGCCGAGCGCTACCTGTTCGTGAAGTGGGCGCAGGGCGCGTTCAAGACGGTGCGCGTGGTGCCGCCGGGCAACGGCATCATCCACCAGATCAACATGGAATACCTGTCGCGTGGGGTCTGGGAGAAGGACGGCGTCTGGTTCCCCGACACCGTGTTCGGTACCGACTCGCACACGACGATGGTGAACGGCATCGGCGTGGTGGCGTGGGGCGTGGGCGGCATCGAGGCCGAGGCGGGCATGCTCGGCCAGCCGAATGCGTTCCTCACGCCGGACGTGGTCGGTTGCCACATGACCGGCCGCCTGCGCGAGGGCGTCACCGCCACCGACCTGGCGCTGACCGTCACCGAACTGATGCGCAAGGCGAAGGTGGTCGGCAAGTTCGTCGAGTTCTACGGCGAAGGCGCCGCCAACCTGACCGCTGCCGATCGCTGCACGGTGGCGAACATGGCGCCGGAGTACGGCGCCACGATGGGCTACTTCCCGGTCGACGACAAGACGATCGACTACTTCCGCACCACCGGGCGCGAACCGGAGCAGATCGCCGCGATCGAGGCCTACTTCAAGGCGCAGGGCATGTTCGGCATGCCCACGCCGGGCGAGATCGACTACACGCAGGTGATCGAACTTGACCTGGGCAGCATCGTGCCGAGCCTGTCGGGACCGAAGCGGCCGCAGGACCGGGTCAACCTGCCCGACCTGGGCCGTGATTTCGATCGGCTGTTCTCCGCGCCGACCGACAAGAACGGCTATGCGCGCGCCGCCGACGACCTCGGCCGCCGCGAGGCCACCGGCCACGGCTTCGATGTCGGCCACGGCGACGTGCTGATCGCATCGATCACCTCCTGCACCAATACCTCCAACCCGGCGCTGCTGCTGGCCGCAGGACTGCTCGCCAAGCGCGCGGTCGAGAAGGGCCTGACCACGCATCCGCGGATCAAGACCTCGCTCGCACCCGGCTCGCGGGTGGCGACCAAGTACCTCCAGGATGCCGGCCTGCTGCCGTTCCTCGAGAAGCTCGGCTTCGGCGTGGTGGCCTACGGCTGCACCACCTGCATGGGCGCGGCCGGTCCGCTGGACGCGAAGATCGAGGACGCCGTGGTGTCGAAGGACCTCGTCACCTGCGCCGTGCTGTCGGGCAACCGCAACTTCGAGGCGCGCGTGCACCCGAACCTGCGTGCGAACTACCTGGCCAGCCCTGCGCTGGTGGTCGCCTATGCGCTCGCCGGCACGGTGCGCACCGACCTCACCACCGATCCGCTGGGCACGGACAAGGACGGCAAGCCGGTGTTCCTGAAAGACCTGTGGCCGACGGATGCGGACGTGGCCGCACAGCTCCGGTTCGCGTTCAATCCTGAACACTTCCGCCGCGAGTACAGCGACCTGTCCGGCAACAAGAAGCTGTGGGAGGCCATCCCGACGGTCGAGGGCGCGGTCTACCAGTGGGATCCGGAGTCGACGTTCATCCGCGAACCGCCATTCTTCGACGGCGTCACCGGTACGCCCGGCAAGGTCAGCAATATCGTCGGGGCGCGGGCGCTGGCCATCCTCGGCGACTCGATCACCACCGACCACATCAGTCCGTCGACGAAGATCAAGCCGGGTACGCCAGCGGGCAAGTGGCTCGAGCCGTTCCAGGGCAACCACCCGCCCGCGGAGTGGGGCCACTTCGGCGTGCGTCGCTGCAACCACGAGCTGATGGTGCGCGGCACCTTCGCCAACGTGCGCCTGCGCAATGCGGTCGCACCCGGCACCGAAGGGCCGATCACGAAGCACCAGCCCGACGGTGCGCAGATGACGATCTTCGATGCCTCCGAACAGTACCGGAAGGCCGGCACGCCGCTGGTGATCTTCGGCGGCGAGGACTACGGCATGGGCTCGTCCCGCGACTGGGCGGCCAAGGGCGTGCAGCTGCTCGGCGTGAACGCGGTGATCGTGAAGAGCTTCGAGCGCATCCACCGCGCGAACCTGATCGGCATGGGCGTGGTGCCCCTGCAGTTCAAGCCGGGCGAGGACGTGAACACGCTGAAGATCGATGGCACCGAGACGTTCACCATCGAGGGGCTCGAAGGCGGCAACGTGAAGCCCATGCAGGACGTGACCATGACCATCACGCGTGCGGACGGATCCACCCAGAAGGTGACGCTGACGCTTCGCATCGACACCGGCATCGAGGTCGAGTACCTGAAGCACGGCGGCATCCTGCCCTACGTGCTGCGCGAGCTGGTGGCGGCCGAAACCGCCTGATCCGATGCGCTGATTCCTGCGGGCTGTGGGTGCGGTACCTGCGCTTTACCGGCGCGGTATCGTCGCGGCGCCTGGACGCGGGCACCGGGCAGCCCCTTCCGCTCATGTCCCCCGGCTCCAGTCGGTCGCCCGACTGGAGCCTCCTCCTTTACTTCGCTCCAGGGGCTACCCGATACCCGCGTCGGTTCCGTCCGCGTGCCGTATCGAGGCCGGGGGCCCGGGCGTCCGTGGTGCGTTGTGCGACCAGCCCACTGCTCCTCTCGCGACGGCCCGGTGCTGATCGAGGAGGCGGGGTGCCCTGCGGAGCGAAGTAAAGGAGGAGGCCCGGAGCCGCGCGAGCGGGTCCGGGCCGGGGGACATGAGCGGAGCAGGGCACCCCGTCTCCTCGACCCGGCAAGGCGCCCCGGGTAACGAACCGGGCCGTACGCCGCGGATTCCTCAGGCGGTGAACAGGTCCACGAATCGATCCACGGCCATCGCCTGGAGCTTGCCGGCATCGGCGCACGCGCGCTGGATCGTCGCCTGCTGCTTCGGCGCGAACCGACGAGCCAGGTTGACCGCGAACTTCGCGTCCATCAGCGGATAGCCTTCCTTGCGGCGGCGGCGGTGCCCGACCGGATACTCGACCTCGACCACCGGCGTGGATGTCCCGTCCTTGAACGTCACCTGCAGCGCGTTGCTGATCGAGCGCTTCTCCGGATCGAGGTAGTCGCGCGTGTAGCGCGGTTCCTCGACGATCTCCATCCGGTCGCGCAGGGCGTCGATGCGCGGGTCGGCCGCGACGCCGTCCTCGTAGTCGGCCGCGGTGAGGTTGCCCTTGATCAACCCGACCGCGGCCATGTACTGGATGCAGTGGTCGCGGTCGGCCGGATTGTGCAGGGGGCCGCGCTTGTCGATGATGCGGATCGCGGATTCATGGGTGGTGATGGTGACCTTTTCGACCTGGTCGAGGCGATCCTTCACCAGCGGATGCAGCGCCAGCGCGCATTCGACCGCGGTCTGCGCATGGAACTCGGCCGGGAACGAGATCTTGAACAGCACGTTCTCCATCACGTACGAGCCCAGCGGGCGGCCGAGCGTCAGCGCCCGGCCCTTGAACAGCACGTCCTGGAAGCCCCAGGTCTTCGCGCTCAGTGCCGACGGATAGCCCATCTCGCCGCGCAGGGTCATCCAGGCGATGCGCACCGCGCGCGAGGTCGCGTCGCCGGCGGCCCACGACTTGCGCGAGCCGGCGTTGGGCGCGTGCCGGTAGGTGCGCAGCGACTGGCCGTCGATCCAGGCATTGGAGACGGCGTCGATCACCTCGTCGCGCGTGCCGCCCATCATCGCGGTGACCACCGCGGTCGAGGCGACCTTCACCAGCACGACATGGTCGAGTCCGACCCTGTTGAAGCTGTTCTCGAGCGCCAGCACGCCCTGGATCTCGTGCGCCTTGATCATCGCGGTGAGCACGTCGCGCACGGTCAGCGGCGCCTCGCCGCGCGCGACCCGGGTGCGCGACAGCCAGTCGGCAGTGGCCAGGATGCCGCCGAGGTTGTCGGACGGATGGCCCCATTCGGCGGCCAGCCAGGTGTCGTTGAAGTCGAGCCAGCGGATCATGGTGCCGATGTTGAACGCGGCCTGCACCGGATCGAGCTGGTAGGGCGTGCCGGGTACCTTCGCCCCGTGCGGGACGATGGTGCCGGGGACGATCGGGCCGAGCAGCTTGGTGCATGCCGGGTACTCGAGCGCCTCGAGGCCGCAGCCCAGGGTATCGAGCAGGCAGTAGCGGGCCGTGTCGTAGGCCTCGGCACTGTCGACCGGCGTCGACAGCACGTAGTCGGCGATGTCGACCAGCAACGGGTCGGGTTCGGGGCGGATGTTGGATATCGGAGCGGACATGTGGGCGGTGCCAGTGGGTTGTACGGGGCTGCGGGGAAGGTGGGGCGGCGGGGCGAGGCGCGTCAGCGTTCGTCGATCGGCACCCAGCGCACGCCCTCGGGCCCGGTGTAGTTCGCGGTCGGGCGGATGATCTTGCCGTCGATGCGCTGCTCGACCACGTGGGCCGACCAGCCGGAGGTGCGCGAGATCACGAACAGCGGGGTGAACATCGCGGTGGGCACGCCCATCATGTGGTACGAGACGGCGCTGAACCAGTCCAGGTTGGGGAACATCTTCTTCTCGCGCCACATCACCGTTTCCAGGCGCTCGGCGATGTCGAACAGCTTCATCGAGCCGGCCTGCCGGGACAACCGGCGCGCCACCTCCTTGATCACCACGTTGCGCGGGTCGCCGGTGGTGTACACCGGGTGGCCGAAGCCGATCACGACCTCCTTCGCCTGCACGCGGCGCACGATGTCCGCCTCCGCCTCGTCCGGCGTCGCGTAGCGCGACTGGATCTCGAACGCCACCTCGTTCGCGCCGCCGTGCTTGGGCCCGCGCAGCGCGGCGATGCCGCCGCAGATGGCGCCGTGCATGTCGGCGCCGGTGCCGGCGACGACCCGGCAGGCGAAGGTCGAGGCATTGAACTCATGCTCGGCATAGAGGATCAGCGAGGTATGCATCGCGCGCACCCATTCCTCGGGCGGTGCCTCGCCGTGCAGCAGGTGCAGGAAGTGGCCGCCGATCGAATCGTCGTCGGTCTCGACCTCGATGCGCCGGCCGTTGTGCGACCAGTGATACCAGTAGAGCAGCATCGAGCCGAAGCTGGCCATGAAGCGGTCGGCGATCTCGCGCGCGCCGGCCGTGTTGTGGTCGTCCTTCTCGGGCAGCAGCGTGCCCAGGGCGGAGGCGCCGGTGCGCATCACGTCCATCGGATGCGCCGACGGGGGCAGGCGTTCCAGCAATGCCTTCAGCGGCGCCGGCAGCCCGCGCATCGCACGCAGCCGGCCCTTGTAGCGCTCCAGTTCGGCGCGCGAGGGCAGCCGTTCATGGACCAGCAGGTGCGCGATCTCCTCGAACTGCGCGCCGTCGGCGAATTCCATGATGTCGTAGCCGCGGTAATGCAGGTCGTTGCCGGAGCGGCCGACGGTGCACAGCGCGGTGTTGCCGGCCGTGACGCCGGACAACGCGACCGATTTCTTCGGCTTGAACGCCGCGGGTGCGGACGTCCCGGGGGTGTCGCTCATCGTGTTTCCTCCTTGGCATGCAGGCGAAAAAACGGCCGCTGCGCTGGCGGCCGTCCCTTCGTCGTTGACCGGGTGGTCGAGGCTGCCCGGGTCAGCCGAGCAGGTGCTTGACGCCGTCGCGCTCTTCCTCGAGTTCCTTCTGCGTCGCCTGCATCTTCGATCGGCTGAAGTCGGACACGTCGATGCCCTTGACGATCGAGTACTGGCCGCCCTTGCAGGTGACGGGGAAGCCGTACATCAGGCCTTCGGGGATGCCGTAGCTGCCGTCGGACGGGATGCCCATCGACACCCAGTCGCCGTCGGGCGTGCCGTTCACCCAGTTGCGGACATGGTCCATTGCCGCGTTGGCGGCACTGGCTGCCGAGGACAGGCCGCGCGCATCGATGATCGCCGCGCCGCGCTTCTGGATGGTCGGGATGAAGTTCGACTCGAGCCACTGCTGGTCGTTGATCATCGGCCATGCGGCCTTGCCGTCGACCTCGGTGCGGAACACGTCGGGGTACTGCGTCGCGGAGTGGTTGCCCCAGATGGTCATCTTCTTCACGCTGCTGACCGGGCGGCCGACCTTCTGCGCGATCTGGGTCAGGGCGCGGTTGTGGTCCAGGCGCATCATCGCGGTGAACTGGGTCGGCTTCAGGCTGGGGGCGTTCTTCATCGCGATCAGCGCGTTGGTGTTGGCCGGGTTGCCGACCACCAGCACCTTCACGTCACGGCTGGCGAACTCGTCGAGCGCACGCCCCTGCGGCCCGAAGATCTTGCCGTTGGCCTCGAGCAGGTCCTTGCGCTCCATGCCGGGACCCCGCGGCCTGGCGCCGACCAGCAGGGCGACGTTGACGTCGCGGAAGGCGACCTTCGGGTCGTCGGTGGGCAGCACGGACTGCAGCAGCGGGAACGCGCAGTCGTCGAGTTCCATGATCACGCCGCGCAGGGCCTTCTGGGCCTTCTCGTCGGGAATCTCGAGCAGTTGCAGGATCACCGGCTGGTCTGCGCCGAGCATCTCGCCGCTGGCGATGCGAAACAGCAGGCTGTAGCCGATCTGGCCGGCGGCGCCGGTGACGGCGACGCGAACGGGCGATTTCATCGTGAAGCTCCCTTGGACTTGGAATGCACGGTTATGCAGGGTTGCACGGCAGGGGGTACGCGGCGCACATGCGGGACATCGGCCCTGGAGGACCGACCCGCTGCCGGGCGGCTGCCCGCGCGTACCCGGAAAGGCGGTTGAGGCCGGAAGGACGCCCGTGCACCGGCAGGGTGCGGACCGCCTGACGGGCGCCGGCACGCGGGACGATACACGGGAGCGCGGATGATACCGTAGCCCTGCGATGGCGGTTCGCTCCCTTGTGAAACCGACCGCCTGCTGCGTATAATCGGATGGCTTTGCAGCCAGCCCGCGTGCATGTTCCGCCGGCCGCTCGCACAACGCGGGATCGCAGCAGCCCCGCGTCGATGTGCGGGGCAGCGGCTGAACCGCACGCCGTGCAGCGCCCCCATCCGGGCGGCCGTTCGGCAGGGTTCCGGCACAGTCTTCGGGTGCCTGGCTGCAGCGTCGTCATGCAGCGTCGTCGTGGAGCAGGGAGCGCCCCGGTGTTCCACTGCCCCGGGCAGCAATTCCGGCATGCGATTCCGCCAAGCCGTACTTTCCTAGAGAGGAAGATCGCCCGTTGATCAAGAAAAGTCGTCCCAAGTATCTCGACCTTACCGAGATAAAGATGCCGACCGCCGCGTTGGTGTCCATCCTCCATCGTGCCAGCGGTGTCGGCCTCTACCTCGTCGGCATCCCGCTGGGGCTCTATCTCTTCCAGATGAGCCTCGCCTCGGAACAGGGCTATGCCGAGTTCGCGCAGATCGCCGATCACTGGTTCGTCAAGCTGATCTTCCTTGGGCTGCTGTGGGCATTCCTGCATCATTTCTGCGCCGGCATCCGGTACCTCACCCTCGACATGCACATGGGTGAGGAACTGCAGCAGGCGCGCAGCACGAGCTATGCCGTCCTTGCGGTCAGCCTCGTGCTGACCCTCGTCCTGGGAGTGCAGCTATGGTGAGCAGGGTCGTGACAGGCGCGCACTACGGGCTCAGGGACTGGCTCGGGCAACGGGTAACCGCAGTGATCATGGCCGTGTACACGGTCGTGGTCGGAGCGATCCTGCTGTTCAACGCCCCTGAGGGATACGGTGAATGGAAAGCGCTGTTCTCGGGCAGGATCATGCAGCTGGCGACCTTGCTGTTCATCGCCTCGCTGCTGTACCACGCCTGGGTCGGCATTCGTGACGTTCTGATGGACTACATCGGACCCGCTTCGGTAAGGCTGGCGCTTCAGATCGGCGTGATCCTGTCGTTAGTGGTCTACATGGGTTGGTCCATCCTGATCCTCCTGGGGTAAAGACTGATGGCACTCGCAAAACGCACTTTCGACGCGGTGGTGGTGGGCGCTGGCGGAGCCGGGCTCCGCGCGGCCTTGCAACTTTCCGAGTCCGGCCTGAAGACCGCGGTGCTGACCAAGGTATTCCCGACCCGCTCGCATACCGTGGCGGCGCAGGGCGGAATCGCCGCCGCGCTCGGAAACTCGATGGAAGACCACTGGATCTTCCACATGTACGACACCGTGAAGGGTGCCGACTACCTGGGCGACCAGGACGCGATCGAGTTCATGTGCCGCACCGCGAACGAATGCGTGTACGAACTCGAGCATTTCGGGATGCCCTTTTCCCGGCTCCCCAACGGAAAGATCTACCAGCGCCCGTTCGGCGGACAGTCGATCAACTTCGGCAAGGAACAGGCCGCGCGCAGCTGCGCCGTGGCCGACCGGACCGGGCACTCGATGCTGCATACGCTGTACCAGCGCAACGTGCGGGCCAACACGCTTTTCTTCGTCGAGTGGATGGCGCTCGACCTGGTCATGAACGAAGCGGGCGAGTGCGTCGGCGTGACCGCGCTCGAGATGGAAACCGGCGAAGTCATGATCCTGCAGGCGAAGACCACGCTGCTCGCCACCGGCGGCGCGGGGCGCGTCTACCAGGCGAGCACCAACGCCTTCATCAACACCGGCGACGGCATCGGCATGGCGGCGCGCGCCAACATCCCGCTCGAGGACATGGAGTTCTGGCAGTTCCACCCGACCGGGGTGGCCGGTGCCGGCGTGCTGATCACCGAAGGCGTGCGCGGCGAGGGCGGCTACCTGCTGAACAAGTCGGGCGAGCGTTTCATGG
>JAIENF010000258.1 GCA_019751575.1 Burkholderiales bacterium | reverse complement strand
CGGCCGCTGGTCGGGATGGGACAGCAACGGCACCGGACCCGCGGCAAGGCGGCAGAGCAGCGTCGCAAACGGAAGGTCGGCATGGAAGGCGACCTCTTCCGCATGATGGCAAGCCGCGACGTAGACATCGCGCACCCGGAACACGCCGCGGTCGAGGGCCTCCAGCACCTGGCGCTCGGTGCGCGACAGGCCGTCCCGCGACGCGGGAAACTCCTCACGCCAGCGCCTGATCGCGGCATCGAGGTCGGGCGCGCCCGCGTCGTCCCCCTCGAGCAGCCTGTCGAGCCTGCCCGCATCGTCGGCGGTGAATGCAAGCCAGCCATCGAGTGCCCGCGCAAGCATTGCCGTGCCGACCACCCGGCGTTGCTCGAACGCGGCCTGCAGCGCGCCGGCGCTGCGCGTGCCGGGCTGGCCATCGAGCGGCGCCTCGCAGACGGTGACATCCGGGCCGGCAAGGCGCGCCACGCGCGCCAGCACCTGCAGACGCTGCAACTGCTGCTGCACGCCGGGGCCGAACCAGATCACCAGCTCGGCGTCGGAGGCCAGGACCTGCCGAAGACGCAGGTCCCGTTCGGAGAACGCATCGACAGCCGCCACCTCGCTGCCCCATCCGGACCCGGCGATGAACGCCGCGCGCATGCGGGCCAGGGCACCCTCGTCGACGTCGTGCACCGGCCCGTCGTGCAGCACGTCGCGCCATGCGATCGAAGCCTGCCCCAGCCCCGCCCGCTCGACCGCGCGGGACGCCTCTTCGCCGTCGACGAGGTGCAGCAGCGCACGGATCGCCATGCCGGTCAGGCGTCGATCGCGTGTGCCATCAGTTGCTCCAGCGTGACGACCGACAGCGCTGCGCGGTGGGTCGCCGCGAGCACGACCCGCGGCGCCATGCCGGCATCGAACGACTCCTTCCAGCGCGTGACACAGAGGCACCAGCGGTCACCGGGCTTGAGGCCCGCGAAACCGTAGCCCGGCATCGGCGTGCTCAGGTCATTGCCGCGCGACTTCGAGAAGGCCAGGAACTCGGCGGTCACCTGCGCGCACACCGTATGGCTGCCGAAATCGTCGGCCGCGGTCTCGCAGCATCCGGTGCGAAAGTAGCCGGTCAGCGGCTGCACCGAGCAGGTCGCCAGCGGCGACCCCAGCACGTTCAGCTGGAACGATCCTCCACCCCCGTGCGATCCATCCATTCGGGTGCTCCTTCAGCCAGCGTTGCGCAGCACGAACGGGGTCTCGGGCACCGGGAAGCCCGCCTCGCCGAACGATTCGCGGATCGTGCGGTTTGTATCGAAGTAGACCTGCCAGTAGTGCTCGTTGTTGCAGTAGGGACGTACGGCAAGCACCGGTCCGCTGGGCGTGAAATCGAGGATCTCGACGTCGGGCGCGGGGACCGACAGCACGTTGGGGATCTTCGCGATGCGGTCGCGCAGCAGGGCGATGGCTGACGCGTGGTCGGCGCTCTGCGCGAGTTGCGCCTTGAGGTCGACCCTGCGGTAGGCGTTCGCCGAGAAGTTCTGGATGCTGTCGCCGAATATCCGGTTGTTACCGACGATGGTGAGCACGTTGTCCGGCGTGTTGATCGCGGTGCCGAACAGGCCGATCTCCTTCACGGTGCCGGTGACGCCACCCGCAGTGACGAAATCGCCGACCTTGAACGGACGCAGCACGACCAGGAACGCACCGGCGGCGAAGTTGGCCAGCAACCCGCCCCAGGCGGCGCCGATCGCGACGCCGACGCCTGCGACCAGCGCAGCGAAGGTGGTGGTTTCGACCCCGAAGTAGCCGAGGATCGCGACGACCAGCGCGATCTTCAGGACCACCGCGACGAACGAACCGATGTAGCGCAGGATGGTCGGCTCGACCTTCTGCCGCTCGAGTGCCGCGCTCAGCACGCGCACCGCGAGGTTGATCAGCCAGGTGCCGACGACCCAGAACGCGATCGCCGCGGCGACCTGGAAGGCACCGTGGATGAGGATCGGCTGCGCGGTCGTCCAGAACTGCTCGAGATTCATTGGTTGCCCCTGTCGTCCCCGTGGAACCGCGAATGGTGCGCGAACAGGGAATACAACTCAAGGACCGGCCGCCCGCCCCGCTCGCCGGCGCCGAACCGCGGTAGGATCGCGGCCCCGCCGGACGACGACGGCGCGCACCTGAAAACCACACCCGGACCTGCATCCATGAGCCAGAAAAGCCCCGCCCTACCCGATGTCTCGGTCGCCGAACGCCTGGTCGACCTCGCGCTGGCGATCGACCCGAAGACCCTCCCGCGCGCAGTGCGTGAACAGGCCGAGTCGTTGCTGCTGGACGTGTCGGGCCTGTGCGTGGCTGCACGCGACACCGACTACATCCGGGCGCTGGTCGCCTCGGTCGACGCCGGCGGAGCGGCGACGGCGATCGGCCATGCAGGCCGCTTCAGCGCCGAAGATGCGGCGCTGATCAACGGCACTGCCGCGCACGGCGAGGATTTCGACGACACCTACGAGGGCGGGCCGGTACACAGTGCGACGGTGATCGTGCCGGCGGTGCTCGCAGCCTGCGAGCGCTTCGGGCGCGATGGCCAGTCCGCACTGGCCGGCATCGTCGCGGGCACCGAAGCCCTGTGCCGGATGAGCCGCGTCGTGCCGAAGGCGATCCACAAGTCGGGCTTCCACCCGACCGCCATCCTCGGCACCATGGCGGCGACGCTGGCGGTATCGGTCGCCCTGGGCCTGAACCGGCGCCAGGCGGTGGATGCCCTCGGCACCGCGGGCAGCATGGCAAGCGGCATCATCGAATACCTCGCCGAAGGCTCCTGGACCAAGCGGCTGCATGCCGGGTGGGCCGCACAGTGCGGCGTGCGCGCAGCCCGCATCGGGCAGCAGGGTTTCTTCTCTCCACGTACCGTCTTCGAAGGCACGCACGGGCTCTACAACGGCTTCGCGCACAGCGCCGAAGGCGACTATGCCGCGCTGCTCGACGGTTTCGGCACCGACTGGACGATGCTGTCGATCACCTTCAAGCCGTATGCGACCGGCACGATGAACCAGCCGTACATCGATTGCGCGCTGCGACTCGCGCGCCGCGCCGGCGCAGAAGGCTTCCGCGCCGAGGACGTGGTCGACGTGCTGTGCGAGACGGCGGAGGGTTACGTGCACCGCCTGTGGGAGCCGCTCGCCTCCAAGCATCGTCCCGCGACCGAGTACGGCGCGAAATTCAGCGCACCGTTCAACATCGCGGTCGGCTTCATCACGGGTGCGGCAGGCCTCGATGCGTTCACGCCGCGCACGGTCCGCGATGAGCGCATCCTGGCGCTGGCATCGAAAGTGCGTTACGTGGTGGATCCCTCCAACCCCTACCCGCGCGCCTACACCGGGCATGTCCGGTTCACCCTGGCCGACGGACGCGTCGTCGAAGAACGCCAGCCATTCATCCGCGGTGGCGTCCATTCCCCGCTGTCGCGCGGGGAACTCGAAGCCAAGTTCCATGGCAACACGGCCTACGGCGCGTGGGGCGATGCCGCGTCCGCGCAGTTGCTCGCGGCGACGCGCGCGCTGTTCGACGGGCCGGTCGACCTGAAGGCGTTCAGGCCGGCCTGAGTTTCAGTAGTAGACCGTGCCGTCGAACAGCCGGCGAGCGGTCCGGTAGAACGACCCGCGCAGTGCATTCCACTGTCCGGCGCGGCATTCGACCTGGGCCCCGACCGTCAGCACGCCCGACGGCATGGCGATGCGCAAGGAATCGGATGCCGCGCCTGCGCTGGTGCCTGCACTGCGCGCACGCCAGGCCACCGTGCCTTCGATCGAGGCTGCCACGGCGATGCACAGCGAGGCGGTCAGCGGCAGCGCGCGGTGCGGCTGGCCGTTGGAGATCATGCGTGCGGTGAGATCCACGCAATCGGCGGCGACCGTGTCGCCGGAGAGCATGCGGCCGGACAGCGGAGGCGCGACGAAGCCCACGAACGGCACCACGCTCCGGCTGCGCGCGTCTTCGATCGAGCGCGCGAGGCCCATCGCCACCGACGCCTGGAGGCGGATCGCCGACAGCCGCTCGAGGGTCACCGCATCGGCCTCGAGGTCGGCAGGCATCTCCGTGCCAGCCAAACCCAGCGATGACGCCGACACCAGGACGCAGGCATTGGCTGCGTCCACCATGGATACCTCTACCGGCCCCAGTCCGGGCACGTCGATCCGGTCGACCACGTTTCCGGTGGGCAGCAGCCGCCCGCTGCTCGCTCCGCCCGGGGAGAGGAAATCGAGCCGGATCGGCGCGCCGGCGCCGGCCACGCCCGGTATCGACATCTCGCCCGCCTCCACCGCCTGTCCCCCATGCACCGGGAAGGTCGCGTGGATGATCTTGTCGGTGTTCGTGTTGTAGATGCGCACGGTAGCCTGCCCGTCGGCTGCATCGACCAGGCCTTCGTCCACCGCGAAGGGTCCGACGGCCGAGGACATGTTGCCGCAGTTGCCGCTGTAGTCCACATGCGGATCCTTCACCATCACCTGGGCAAAGGTGTAGTCGATGTCGGCATCGGGCCGGGACGACCGCGACAGCACGCACACCTTCGACACGGACGAAATGCCGCCGCCCATCCCGTTGAGCTGCCGGCCATTCGGATCCGGCGATCCGATCGCGCGCAGGAAGATCGGATCCCAGTCGCGCTGTTCGGCGGGAAGGTCGCGCCGGTGAAGCATCAGGGCCTTGCTGGTGCCACCGCGCATGAAGACGGCGGGGAGTCGATGGCGGTTCATCCTGGATTCTCCATGAAGCGGGCGTTCGGCCTGCCTACAGCAATGGCAGCGGACCTGGGGACCGCTGGACTGTCCAGGTCCTTTCATCCATGTGCTGGCAGGAACCGAAACGGTATGAAGGCGACACCCCGGGCAACGCAAACCGGGCGTCGTAGAACCAGGCGCAGACCTGGCGGACGTCCGTACGATACTCGACATGGCTGAGCACCGTGTACACGCTGAACCGGCGGAACGCGCCGAATTCCGGCCGGCTCCACGCGGTGCGTGCGAATTCCGCGCGGCCACCATCGTCGCCGAAGCGGACCACGTGCATCCATTGCAGTCCGGTGGGCGGACGATAGGCACCGCGCACGGTCGACAGCACGGAACGGGGCAGCGTCGGTTCGCCCACGCGCAGGCCGGTCGACGCAGCGGGCGCGTCCGATCCGGATCCGGGCGCCATTCCCGGGTCGGCTTCGCCCGGTGCATCCCCGGCCGCAGCGACCTTGACCCAGGCCAGGTCGTACGCCTCGCCATGGGCGACCAGTACCTGCCAGTTGCGCGGCGAGAACGGCTGCGGAAACGCCTTCACGGTCGCATCGCCCAGCGACCGTTGCGCCGCCATCCCGGCGCCCACGGACAAGGCCTGGTCACGCCACTGTCCGAGCAGCACCAGATAGCCGGCCGCGGCGGCGAAGGCCGCCATCGCGGACCAGCGGGCAAGCGCCGGACGGCGCCACGCGAGGATCGCCGCGGCCATCCCGATGCACATCATCCAGGGGTCGACCGGGAACAGCAGCGGGACTGCGTAGCGGGTTTCGGACACCGGGAACCAGGGCTGGACGCCCGACGCGGTCATCAGGTCGAGGCCCAGGTGCACCAGGAGCGCGGGCACCGTGATGGCAAGGAACACCGGCCATTCGCGCGGACGCCGCGCGAGCACCGCGAACAGCACCGCGAGCACCAGCGCGATGAGCGGCAGTGCCAGCAGGGAATGCGTCCACGCCCCGGTGGGCGCCAGGACGGCGAACGGATCCTACAACCGTGCCAGGTGCATGACATCCGGAAACACGCCGGCAACCGCACCGGCGGCGACCCTGGGCACGCGGCCGACAAAGCCAGGTCGCCGCCGCGCCGGCTCGACAGCCAGCGCGACCGGCGCGCCGGACAGCATGTGGGTCAGCGGATCCATGCAGCCCCTCTGCACGGGCGCGCGCCGTTCACCGCAATTCCTCCACCCGGACCAGTACCCGGCGCTGCTCGGCGACGCCGCTCCCGGCCCGGCCCAGGAGTACCGACTGCCGCTCGTCGACCGAACGGACGGTCCCGCCGAGATCGATCCATTCGCCGATCCGCCCGCGCACCGTCGTGGCAATCTGCTGCGTGCTGACCGCACCGGGGACGGCGCCGGTGGCGGCCGCCTGTCGCTGCGGCAGGATGTCGAGGATCACCTGGTCGCCCGACAGGCGAGCGACGACCTGGAACCCGGTGGAAACGTCCCGGTACTCGACCGAATCGACGACCTGGACGCCAGCCGGCCCGCGCACCACCTGGCGCACGGGCACCGGCGCCGAGCGACCGGCTTGGATCGTCGCGGGCTGGCCTTCGAGGGCCTGCACCTGCTGCAAGGTTCGATCGGCCTGGCTGCGGTCGGTGGAATAGACCTGCACGCTGGCGCCTCCACCCGGCCGCGGGTTGCCCACGGAGACCTCGCCACGCCCGAGGGTGCCCCCGCCCTCGACCGACGCGCGTCCTTCCGTCGCAACCGCATCGCCCTCCTGGCGGACGCTGATCAGGAGCCTGCGCGGCAGCGCATCGATCCGCTCGAGCAGCGCACGGATCTCGGCGAGGTTCGCCGGCGTCGTCTGCACGATCAGCTGGTTCTGGATGCCGCTCACGGTGCCCGGCGGCGGCACCAGGGGACGCACGATCGGGATCACCTGCTCGACGGTACGGTACTGCAGCGGCAGGATGCCCATGACCAATGGCTGAGCGTGGGCGGCGGCCGAGATCCAGGCCAGTTGCAGCAGCAGCAGCAGCAGCAGCAGCAGCACAAACCGCCCGGTCGGGCCGGGCCTGCAGTCGTTCATCGCGTCCTCCCTGCGATCCCCGGGACGATCCGGGACTCGCATGATCAATCTCGCCAGCCCCGCCAGCGGTTTGCCATCGAGGGTCGGCTATGGCATCCTCCGCCCCGCCCGTCAAGGCAACGCTTGGCAGGCAGCAGGTGAAGGATGTCCCGGGGGGGATCAAGTTCCGGCGGATAGTGCCGTAAAACTCAGACTTCTGCTTGATTATCAAGCACCTCTGAAAGGATCTTCAGAACATGCATCTTGTCCCGACCCGATCCGTCCCTGGTTCCACCCGTGCCTTTGCCATCCGCCTGCTGGCCATTGTCGCCGTCAGTACGACCCTGCTGCTGCCTGCGCCCCGGCAGGCCCACGCGCAGGATGCGCGTGGCGAGTCTGCATTCCCCGTCGGCGCCGACGTCGCGACGGCCATGCCGCCGGCACCGCAGAGCCTCGCCGAGCGCGCCGTCAATTCGACGCAGGAACTGGTCATGCACGCCATGGGCCTGATCGGCATCCGCTACACCTTCGGCGGGCGCACCCCGGATACCGGATTCGACTGCAGCGGCCTCGTACGGTACGTGTTCAACCGCGTGACCGGGCGTTCGCTGCCGCACAACTCGTTCGAGATGGCGCGGATGGGCTCCCGCATCGAGCAGGGCGAGCTCCAGCCCGGGGACCTCGTGTTCTTCAATACCCGTGGCCAGCGCTTCTCCCATGTGGGCATCTACGTCGGCGACGGACGGTTCATCCATTCGCCCAGCCGCGGCGGCCGCGTGCACATCGTGAACATGGGCGACCGCTACTGGGTCACTCGTTTCGACGGGGCACGGCGCCTGGCGGGCTGAGCCGCCGCGTCGCCGCCTCGATTCGGCGGCGGATTTCCGGCAGCGCCTCGCGCGCTGCCCGCTGGCCTTCCGCGATCGCCAGCTTCCGGCTCTGGAAATCGGTCGGCCTGAGTTGCCCGACCGCGGGCCGGATCACCACGTCGGCCTCGGCCAGCTCGGATGCGCCCAGGGCGCGGCCCATGATGGTGAAGGTCTGCAACAGGATGTCGATCGAGTCGGCGAGCCGTGCGAACTGCGGCTGGCTGGAGATGTCGACCGCGATCACCAGGTCGGCTCCGAGCCCCCGGGCAGCGCGAACCGGGATCGGATGGGTCAGGCCGCCGTCGACCATCTGCCGATCGCCGATCACCGCTGGGCGGAACACACCGGGCACGGCGCTCGAGGCCCGTACCGACAGGCCGGTATCGCCGCGCATGAACACGACGCCTTCGCCCGACTGCAGATCGGTGGCCACCGCGGCGAACCGGATGTTGAGCTTCTCTATCGGACGATTCTGGACCGCACGATTGATGAAGGTCTGCAACCTGTCGCCACGCAGGAATCCGCGATCGGGCAACGCGAAGTCGCGGACATCGGCCTCCTCGAGTTGCCCGGCAATGCGCTGCAGGTCGGCCGCACGATAGCCGGCAGCGTAGATTGCCCCGACCACGGCACCCGCGCTGGTGCCGGTGACGAAGTCGGGCTGGATGCCGGCCTGTTCGAGCACCATGATCACGCCGACATGCGCAAAACCGCGCGCTGCGCCCCCGCCCAGCGCAAGTCCGATGCGCGGCGGCACGCTGACCGGCTCGGCCCTGGGTGGCGGAAGCGGTAGCGCTACGGGTGGCGGTACCGCGGCGCCGGGGGTGCCCGGCACGACGGGATCCGGCCGCTGCTGGGGAATCGGCGTTCCGCCTCGCGCGGCCTCGGGCGTCGTCCCGACTGGCTGGGGAGGCACGCCGGCACGCTGCGCACAGCCGCCGGCCGACAACAGCAGGAGGCCGGCCACCACGATGGAAACGGTGCGCGGACGCAGCGTCTCCCCGTACCGCAATGAAACCGGCATCGAGGCCCTGCCTGACTGCTCTCCAATGCGAAAGGTTCTCATTTACAAACGCGAATCTTTCTTGTTAAGATTTGGACACCCCATGACCTTGACGAGGACCCCCATGCACGGCCCATCCCTGTTCCGATCGCTGTTCGCCCCGGCAACCGGCGCACTCTGCGTCCTGGCTGCCGCACTGCTGCCCGCGACGCCGGCCGCTGCCCAGGTCGACAAGGTGCTCAACCTGTACAGCGCGCGCCATTATCAGACAGACGAAGCGCTCTACGCCGGCTTCACGCGCAAGACCGGGATCAAGATCAACCGGATCGAGGCCGGCGAGGACGCACTGCTCGAGCGGCTCCGCAGCGAAGGCCGCAACAGCCCGGCAGACGTGCTCCTCACCGTCGATGCCGGCCGTCTCTGGCGCGCCGAGCAGCTCGACCTTTTCCAGCCGCTCGACTCGGCGGTGCTCAATGCACGAATCCCGGCTCAATTGCGCACGCCGAGCGGCACCTGGTTCGGATTCTCGACCCGCGCACGGGTGATCGCCTACAACCGCAAGACCGTCCGCCCGGAGGAGGTCGCAACCTATGAAGACCTCGCGCACCCGCGTCTCAAGGGCCGCATCTGCATCCGCGCCAGCAACCATGTGTACAACCTGTCGCTGATGGGCGCGATGATCGAACGCCTCGGCGAAGCGAAGGCCGAAGAATGGGCGCGGGGCGTGGTGGCCAACCTGGCGCGCCCGCCGCGCGGTGGCGACACCGACCAACTGCTCGGCGTGGCCGCCGGGGAATGCGATGTCGCCGTGGCCAACACCTATTACTATGTGCGGCTGATGAAGTCGACACGCCCCCAGGACCGCCAGGTGGTTGAACGCGTGGCCCTGTCATTCCCGAACCAGGCGACTTCTGGTACGCATATGAACGTGTCCGGTGGCGGCATGCTGCGCACCGCGCCGAACCCCGGTGCAGCGCGCCTTTTCCTGGAGTACCTCGCCAGCGATGAAGCCCAGATCTATTTCGCCGACGGCAACAATGAATGGCCCGCCGTCGCGACCGCCGTCACGAAGAATCCGGAACTCGCCTCTCTGGGCAAGTTCAAGGCGGAGACGACCAACATCGGCGTGCTCGGACGCAACCAGCCGCTTGCACAGAAGATCCTCGATCGGGTGGGCTGGAAGTAAGCCGGCGCCCGGGCCGCGGTGATGCCGCCCGGGCCTGCTCGCCTTCGGCGCCGGCTGTTGGCCGGCGCCGTCGGGTGTTGCCTTTGGGCAGGAATCGGACAGTCGAAGGCGGCCCGTCCAGGGGCGCAGGTCGGGCCTGCGTCGAGTGCGCCCTCGCGCGAGGGTGCTACGGGCCGCCCGGCCCCGGCCGCACCGGTGCTGATGGGCCTTGCGCTGGGCATGCCCGCGGAGGCGGCCATCCGGGTGGTGGAGGCAATGGCGCCGAAAGGCAGCGTCACCCTGCCGCCGGTCCGGCGCGAGACGGTCTATCTGGTGAAGATCGAAGCCCCGGCGGCGCTGGCCGCCCCTGCCGAAGACGCGGGCAAGGATGCGAACTTCTACGTGATGCTGAACAGCGCGCCACGGATCCTGAAGAGCCAGACGACCCGTTCCAGCCATGCGCCGTTCGTGACGCTGGTGCTCGGGGCAACCGATCGGCGCGTGGTCCGGATCGTGTTCGAACCGGCGTTCGTCTACTGGCCGGATGGTTACGACGCCGCGAAGCGCACCGCCTGGAGCCTGGTCGAACTCCTGCGTGAGCGGCATGCAGTCCCCGTGGAACTGGTCGGCGCCGCCAGGCCCGGCCAGGCCCGGGCCTACGGGGCTGCCGGCGGACGGGGACCCGCCCGGGAGCCCGACCGCCCGGGTGCACAGCCAGGTTGGGCGCTGCGGGTCAACGCCGACCGAAAGTCCATCGTGCTGACCGATGTCACCCGGCTGCAGGACGCGTTTGCGAGCCGGCTGCAACTGGACTGACCGGTGCGATCCGGATGCGCAGGGTGCGGGTGAGCAGCATCACCGGCAGCATGCCGACGGCGACGATCACCAGCGAGGCGACCGCGGCCTGGCCCAGGCGTTCATCGGAAGCGAACGTGTAGGCCTGGGTGGCCAGCGTGTCGAAGTTGAACGGACGGATGACCAGCGTGGCCGGCAGTTCCTTCATGACATCGACGAACACCAGGAGGGCCGCGGTCAGCACGCTGGTCCACATCAGAGGCAGGTGCACGCGCCAGAGTGTCGCGCCCGCCCCCAGGCCGAGTGACCGCGCGGCATCGTCCATCGAACGGGTGATCTTTCCGAGGCCTGCATCGATCGCCTCCTGGGCGACGCCGAGGAAGCGCACCAGATAGGCGTAGACCAGCGCGGCCACGGTGCCGGTGAACAGGAGTCCGGTCGCGATGCCGAACTGCTCGCGCATCACGGCATCGAGCCAGTTGTCGAGCGTGGCCAGCGGGATCAGGATGCCGACGGCGATCACCGCACCCGGCACCGCGTAGCCCAGCCCGACCACCCGGCTCGCGGTCATCGTGAAGGCGCTCCGGTGCAGGCGCAGCGCGTATGCCAGCGTGGCTGCCACCAGTACCGCGAGGATCGCGGTGATGCCGGCGAGCGTGAAGCTGTTGATCGCCAGGCGCAGGTAGACGCTGACCGAATGCTCGCCCCGTGCCTCGATCGCCAGGTGCAGCAGCGTGGCGGCCGGAAGCAGGAACCCGACGACCACCGGTACCAGGCAGGCGATGAAGGCAAGCGCGGCACGACCACCCGACAGCCGGAGCGGCATCACGGGCCGGTTCCGACCGCCCACCGTCGCGTAGCTGGCCCGGCCGCGGGTCGTGCGCTCGACCAGCAGCACGATCAGCACGAACGAGAGCAGCGCGCAGGCCAGCTGGGCCGCGGCCAGACGGTCGCCGAGCGACAGCCAGGCGCGGTAGATGCCGGTGGTGAAGGTCTGCACCGAGAAGTAGGAAACCGTACCGTAGTCGGCCAGCGTTTCCATCGCCGTGAGGGCGACGCCGCCGGCGATCGCCGGCCGGGCCAGCGGCAGGGAAAGCCGGAAGAACGTCGCCCATGGACCGAAGCCCAGGCTGCGGCTCACCTCGAGCACGCTGCCCGAGCGTTCCGCGAAAGCCGTCCGCGCGAGGAGGTAGACGTACGGATAGAGCACGAAGACGAACATGGCCGCCGCGCCACCGAGCGAGCGGATCTCCGGGAACCAGTAGTCGGCGCGCCCCCAGCCGAAGGTGTCGCGCAACAGGGTCTGCACCGGCCCGGTGAACTGCAGCAGGTCCGTGTAGGCATACGCCATCACGTAGGCTGGCATCGCCAGCGGCAGCACCAGCAGCCACTCGAAGGTCCGCCGTCCGGGGAAATCGAGCATCGTCACCAGCCAGGCGGCACCGACCCCGATCGCTGCGACGCCGATGCCGACCGCGACCAGCAGGACCAGCGTGTTCACCACGTACTCGCCGAGCACCGTCTGCAGCAGGTGGCGCCAGATGTCCCCGGTGCCGCCTGCCAGCAGGCTGGAAACCACCGACAGCACCGGGACCGACGCGACCAGCGCCAGCAGCAGGGCAAGGAGGACCAGCGGTGACTTCAGGGCACTCGGCATCGGTGCGGACACTCTGCCGGGCCGCCGGCGGCAGGCTGCCGGACGGCACGACGTGTTGAACTCGGTCGCGGATTCTGCCCCACGTTGGCTATAATGAAAAGCGAATCGTTCGCATTTGAGCGCCACGGCTTCCGCCACCCATCTTGCCACCTGCCACCTGCCACCTGCCACCTGCCAGAGACACGCCGATGGATACCGTCCTCCGCTTCGACCAGGTCAGCCATGCCTACGGCGCGGTGGGCGTCTTCCATGACCTTTCGTTCTCGCTTGCCCGCGGCCAGATCGTTTGCCTGCTCGGCGCGAGCGGCTGCGGCAAGACGACCGTCCTGCGCTGCATCGCCGGCTTCGAGCCGTTGGTCGCGGGACGGATCCTGATCAACGGCGTCGAGGTCGCCCGTCCCGGACGGCAGGTTCCGCCCGAGAAGCGGCAGGTAGGCATGGTGTTCCAGGACTACGCACTGTTCCCGCACCTGACCGTCGCCGGCAACATCGGCTTCGGCCTGCGCTCGGGCAACGCGGCCCAGCGCTCGGCACGGGTGGCGGAGCTGCTCGAGGTGATCGGGCTCGCACAATCAGGCGGACGCTATCCGCACGAGCTTTCCGGCGGACAGCAGCAGCGGGTCGCACTCGCCCGTGCGCTGGCCCCCCGCCCGGAGCTGCTCCTGCTCGACGAACCCTTCTCGAACCTCGATGTCGAGATGCGCGAGCGCCTCGGGCAGGAAGTACGCGACATCCTGAAGCAGCAGGGCACGACCGCGATCCTGGTCACCCACGATCAGTCCGAGGCGTTCGCGGTCGCCGACGAGATCGGCATCCTCGATCGCGGACGGCTGGCGCAATGGGACACGCCCTACAACCTGTACCACCGGCCGGCGAACCATGTCGTCGCTGACTTCATCGGCAAGGGCGTGTTCCTGCCCGGCATCGTGCTCGACGACCACCGGATCGACATCGGCATCGGCAAGCTCACCGGCGATTTGCCGGGCGAATGCGGCAAGGGATGTGCGGGATGCGAAAACGACTGCGACGTCGAGGTGCTTCTGCGGCCGGACGACATCGTGCATGACGATGCGAGCCCGCTGAAGGCGCGCGTGGTGCACAAGACGTTCCGTGGCGCCGACATCCTCTACACGCTGGCCTTGCCCGACGGCCGCGAAGCGCTGTCCGTCGTGCCGAGCCACCACAACCACGCGATCGGCGAGCTGATCGGCATCCGGGTCGAAGCCGATCACGTGATCGTGTTCCGGCGCGAAGCGCGGGCAGGCGCGCCGCCCCTGCCCCGGACCAGCGCCTCGAGCGGCCCTCTTCCCACGCAGGAAAGCCACGCCGGCGCGAGCAGCAACGCCACTGCCCAGTAGGCGATCCCGAACGCGAACAGGCCAGCCGAACCGAAGGCCGGTCCGAGCGCGCCGGCGGTACCCGCGAACAGTGCGGTGCAGGCCAGCGTATGGCCGACATAGAACGACATCGTCATGCGGCCGAGCGGCGCGAACGCTGCCAGCCAGCGCGCACCGCCGCCCTGCCACGCCTGCACCAGGGCGCAGACGAACCCCGCCGCCAGCAGCGGACCGGCGAACTGGGTGGCGAAGTCGATCGCCGCGGCATCGCCGTCCGGGTGCAGGGCGACCCGCCAGCCGGCGAGGCCGATGTTGAGCAGCAGCGCTGCCGGCAGCAGGCGGGAGGCGCCGAGGGCCCAGAGGCGCGCGCCGGAGCGCCGGCGTTCAAGCAGCCGAAGCCGTCCTGCAAGGACGCCGAAGGTGCCGAGGGCGGCCATCATCGGCAACTGCCAGGGCAACTGATGGAAGTAGGATGCGTACGCGGCCTGGTTCAGCGCGATGACCTCGGACCATGTGGTGGCCCGGGTCAGCCAGTGCGGGGACACCGGCGCCTGCGGCGCGCTCGCCAGCAGCATGACCCAGACAGTCCCGCCGACCAGCAGCCATGCGGCAGTCCACCACAGGCACGACCTTCGCAGGCTGCGCAGCCTGCGCCGAGGCGCCCGCAGCAACATCAGGCCCAGCACCGCGAGCCAGGACAGGATGTCGCCGAAGTAGACGAACAGGCCATGCAGCACGCCGAGCACGGCCTGGCGCAGCATCTGACTGCGCCGAGCGCCCACGGCGGATTGCGGCGGGCAGCGTCCGTAGTGGCGGGTGCTCATCGCCCAGCCATAGCCGACCAGGAACATCAGCAGCGGATAGCTCTTCGCCTGGAACAGCGCGATGCATGCCGCAAGCAGGGACAGCGCGAGCGTGGAATCGGACGGTTCCACCACCCCGGCCGGCGAACTGAACACATGCGGAAAGGACATCGTGTTCATCACCAGCACGCCGCCGAGCGCGAGGCCACGTATTCCGTCGATCAACCGGTCGCGGCCTCCAGGGGCAGCCGCGGGCGGCATCAGGAGCGTGCCGTCGGGCCAGTCCTCAGCGCGCGGATCTCGCGTGCCAGTTCGAACACTGCCATCGCGTAGTGGATCGCGCGGTTGTAGCGCGTGATCACGAAGAAATTGTCGAAGCCGAGCCAGTACTCGGTGCCTTCCTTCATGATGAGCGGGAAGACCATCGCCGGCAGCGACGGATCGAGATCCGACACGGGGACGAAGCCGAGCGCGGCCAGCGCACCCACCGTGGTGTGCGGCTTGATCCCGAGCTTCGCCTGGGCTTCGGCAAGCTCCAGCGGTGCAGACACACGCACCGCAACCGGCCCGCCGGTGACCCAGCCGAACACCCGGTAGTAGTTGGCCACGCTGCCGATGGCGTCGGGCGCACTGCGGAACAGGTCGATGCGGCCGTCACCATCGAAGTCCACCGCCCACTTGCGATAGCTGGTCGGCATGAACTGCGGGATGCCCATGGCGCCGGCGAACGACCCGCGCGGCTGCGCGGGGTCGATCGACATTTCGCGCGCGAGCAGCAGGAACTGCTCGAGTTCGCCGCGGAAGAACTCGGCACGCTTCGGGAACTCGAAGGCCAGCGTCGCCAGCGAATCGAGCACCGGGTGCGAACCCATCATCTTGCCGAACAGGGTTTCCGCCGCGATGGTGGCGACCACCAGTTCCGGTGGCACGCCGTACTGCGCCTGTGCCCGCTCGAGCGCGGCGGCGTTTTCCTGCCAGAAGCGCACGCCACCGGCGATACGTGGCCGGTTCACGAACGCAGGCCGATACTCGAACCAGGGGCGCGGCCGGGATTGCGAGTGCATCGCGCCGAGCACCTGGTGCTGGACGCGCACCTGCGCGAAGGTGGCGCGCAGCGCCTCGCGGTCGAACTGGTGCCGCGCAACCATCTCTTCGATGAACGCCTCGGTCTCCGCCGACAGGGGTCTGGGTCCGGGCACCGGCTGCGCGGCCACCGTACCCACCATCGCCGAGGAGGCGATTGCTGCAATCATCGTTCGGCGATTCATCCGTACCTGCGTATTAGGCCTTTGACCACACCCCTGATCGTAACCCGCGCCGGTTCGAACACCAACGGCTGCAGCGCGGGATTCGCGGGATGCAGCACGACGCGGCCGGGGCGCTGCTCGATCCGCTTGAGGGTCGCCGACTCGCCATCGATCAGCGCGACGACGATCTCGCCGTTGCGTGCGTGTGTCCGATGCTCGACCACCACGACATCGCCATCGTGTATGCCGTCATCGATCATCGAGTCCCCGCGGACGGTCAGCGCATAGCAGTCATCGCGGCCGGCCCAGCCTGCACCGATCTCGATCGTCGTGTCTTCTTCCATTGCGTCGATCGGGCGGCCGGCGGCGACCCGACCGAGCAATGGCAGGACCTGCGGCGGCGCGGGGCCCGGCGCGGAAGCCCCCGGAGCCGGCGCCCGTGCAACGTCCGAAAGCACCACGCCACGCTGCCGGCCGTGCATCGGCTCGACCAGTCCCGCCTGGACGAGGGCATGGACATGCTTGTGCAGCGATCCCCGGGAGTGCAGGCCCAGCGCCGCGCAGATCTCGTCCAGCGTGGGCGGATGGTCGAGGGTCGGCAGTGTGTCGCGCAGCCACGCGAGGAGTTCGGCCTGCCGGCGGGTCAGTGGCGCGGGCATCGATCCGGGACCGGGGAGGACGAAGGACGGGGGCGCATGAAGGAAAAACGCGGGTTTGCGGGTGGACGCGGCTGCGCCCGATCCAATAGTATCGCAAGGAGAACGAATGGAGAACGCCATGCCCGACATTCCACTGCCCGCGCGGACGGGTCATGCAGAGGCCCCCGGTTCCGCACGCGTGCGC
This sequence comes from Burkholderiales bacterium, assembly GCA_019751575.1. Lineage (GTDB taxonomy): Bacteria > Pseudomonadota > Gammaproteobacteria > Burkholderiales > CAIKXV01 > CAIKXV01. The sequence continues at coordinate 1,085 of JAIENF010000258.1, read as the reverse complement.
CGGCGGCGCACCAGCGCCGACCAGCGCACCGAGGCCCCGACACCTGCCCTCGCCCTCGAACCCCTGCTGTCCCGGCTGGAGCGCCGCTACGGCGACCGCATCACGGCGCACCGCGTCGCCCCCGCGCGCGAAGCCCGGTTCGCGCCCTTCCCCGACGACCTCGACCCGGCACTGCAGGGCGCGCTCGCGTCGCGCGGCGTCGAATCGCTCTACACGCACCAGCGTGCGGCCTGGGACAGCGTGCGCGCCGGGACGCACACGGTGATCGTCACGCCCACCGCGTCGGGCAAGACGCTCTGCTACAACCTGCCCGTGCTGCAGGCGGTGCGCGAATCCGGCGCCAAGTCGCTGTACCTCTTTCCCACCAAGGCACTCGCCCAGGACCAGGTCGCCGAACTGCTGGCACTGAACGAGGCCGGCGCGCTCGGCGTGCGCGCGTTCACCTTCGATGGCGACACGCCGGGCGATGCGCGCCAGGCCATCCGCACCCGCGGCGACATCGTGGTCTCCAACCCGGACATGCTGCACCAGGCGATCCTGCCCCACCATACCAAGTGGACACAGCTGTTCGAGAGCCTGAAGTACGTGGTGATCGACGAGATGCACAGCTACCGCGGGGTCTTCGGCTCGCATGTCGCGAACGTGATCCGCCGCCTGCGGCGCATCTGCCGCTTCCATGGCTCGGACCCGGTGTTCATCCTCTGCTCGGCAACGATCGCCAATCCGGTCGAACTCGCCACCGGCCTGGTCGGCGAAGCGGTCCACGGCATCACCGACAACGGCGCACCTGCCGGCGAGAAGCACGTGCTGCTGTGGAATCCACCGGTGATCAACGCAGACCTCGGCCTGCGCGCCTCCAGCCGCTCGCAGGTCACGCGGCTGGCGCGCATCGCACTCAGGCAGTCGCTGTCCACCATCGTGTTCGCCAACAGCCGGCTGGCCGTCGAGGTGCTCACCAAGTACCTCAAGGACGTGTTCGACCCGGACCCCCGGCTCGAGCCCCGCGTCGCGGCCTACCGGGGCGGCTACCTGCCGACCGAGCGCCGCGACATCGAGCGCCGCCTTCGCGCGGGCACCCTCGATTG
>JAIENF010000399.1 GCA_019751575.1 Burkholderiales bacterium | reverse complement strand
GCTCGACTGAGATCGAAGGCGCCGGGCTGCGGTAGAGTCGGGGCATCGAATCCTGAGGGGATGGTGATGGCGAATGTCGGCGGGACGTCCACGGAGGTACCCGAGATCGGGGCGCGCGCGCGCAAGCAGACCCGGCAGGTGAGGGTGGGGCATGTGCGGGTGGGCGGCGATGCGCCGATCATGGTGCAGTCGATGACCAACACCGACACCGCGGATGCGCAGGCCACTGCGGTCCAGGTCGCGCAACTCGCGCGTGCCGGGTCGGAGGTGGTGCGCATCACCGTCAACAGCCCGGAGGCTGCCGCGCAGGTGGCCTCGATCCGCAGCAGGCTCGATGCCATGGGCTGCAACGTGCCGCTGGTGGGGGACTTCCACTTCAACGGCCACCGGTTGCTGACCCAGTACCCCGACTGTGCCGAGGTGCTGGATGCCTACCGGATCAACCCTGGCAACGTGGGCCGCGGCTCCAAGCGCGACGAACAGTTCGGCACGATGATCGAGGCGGCGATCCGCCACGGAAAGCCGGTGCGCATCGGCGTGAACTGGGGCAGCCTCGACCAGGCGCTGCTGGCCCGCCTCATGGACGAGAACGCGGGGCTGCCAAGGCCGCTCGAGGCCTCCGCGGTGATGCGCGAGGCGCTGGTGGTATCCGCGCTCGAGAGCGCCCGCGAAGCCGAGGCCATCGGGCTTCCCGGCGACCGCATCGTGCTGTCGGCCAAGGTCAGTGCAGTGCAGGACCTGATCACCGTCTACCGCGAGCTGGCGCGACGCTGCGACTACCCGCTGCATCTCGGCCTGACCGAGGCTGGAATGGGCTCGAAGGGCATCGTCGCCTCCACCGCTGCGATGGCGGTGCTGCTGCAGGAAGGCATCGGCGACACCATCCGCGTGTCGCTGACCCCCGAGCCCAATGGCGACCGTACGCGCGAGGTGATCGTCGCGCAGGAGATCCTGCAGACCATGGGCCTGCGATCGTTCACGCCGATGGTCGTGGCCTGTCCGGGGTGTGGACGGACCAGCAGCACCTTCTTCCAGGAGCTTGCGGACGGCATCCAGAGCTACCTCCGTGCACAGATGCCGGTGTGGCGTGACCAGTACGCGGGCGTCGAGACCATGACGGTCGCGGTCATGGGCTGCGTGGTCAACGGGCCGGGCGAGAGCAAGCATGCCAACATCGGCATCAGCCTCCCCGGATCGGGCGAGACCCCGGTGGCGCCTGTGTTCGTCGATGGCACCAAGACGGTCACGCTGAAGGGCGACAGCATCGCCGCCGACTTCAAGGCGATCGTCGACGAGTACGTCCGGACCCATTATTCGGCCCGCGCCGAGGCGACTGCACGGGCCTGACCCGCCCCGCGCTATACTCGTCGGCTTTGCCATCGCCACTGGCGACCGACCAGAACCGTCCCGATGGGAACTTCCTTCCAAGCTGTCCGCGGCATGAACGACCTGCTGCCGGCGCAAGCCGCGCGCTACCGAAGCCTTGTCAGCTGCGTGGCAGGCCTGCTGGCGCGCTACGGTTACAGCGAGCTGCGCACGCCAGTGCTCGAGCGCACGGAACTGTTCGTGCGCACCATCGGCGAGGTGACCGACATCGTCGAGAAGGAGATGTACACCTTCCGGGACGAACTCAACGGCGAAAGCCTGACGCTGCGGCCCGAAGGCACGGCGGCGTGCGTGCGCGCCGCGATCGAGCACAACATGCTCTACGGTACGCCCCAGCGGCTGTGGTACGAAGGGCCGATGTTCCGCCACGAGCGGCCGCAGAAGGGCCGCTACCGGCAGTTCCACCAGGTCGGTTGCGAAGCGATCGGCTTCGCCGGGCCGGATGTCGATGCCGAGCAGATCATCCTGTGCGCGCGCCTGTGGCGGCAACTGGGGTTGCGCGATGTCTCGCTCGAGCTGAACTCGCTTGGCGATGCCGCCACCCGTGCCGCCCATCGCGAGCGGCTGGTCGCCTACCTGGAGCAGCACCGCGAACAGCTCGATGACGACGCGTTGCGCCGGCTGCATGCCAATCCGCTGCGCATCCTGGACACCAAGAACCCGGCGATGCAGTCGCTGGTCGCCGGCGCGCCCAAGCTGCTCGACATGCTCGACGCCGAGTCGGCCGCGCACTTCGACGGGCTGCGGGCGCGCCTGGACGACGCCGGCATTGCCTTCACCGTGAACCCCCGGCTGGTGCGCGGGCTCGACTACTACAACCGGACGGTCTTCGAGTGGGTCACCACCCGCCTCGGGGCGCAGGGTACGATCTGCGCCGGCGGTCGTTACGACGGACTCGTCGAGCAGCTGGGCGGTCGAGCGGCGCCAGCCTGCGGTTTCGCGATGGGGCTCGAGCGCATACTGTCGCTGGTCGAGGAGGGCGGCGTCCTGGATGCCGCGCCGGTTCCCGCGGCCTACGTGGTACACCAGGGCGAAGCCGCCGCGCGATTCGCGGTGGAGGTCGCCGAGGCGCTGCGCGACCTGGGCCATGCGGTGGTGGTGCATGGTGGCGGCGGCAAGTTCGCCGCGCAGATGAAACGTGCCGACGCAAGCGGAGCGCAGTACGCGCTGATCGTGGGCGAGGCCGAACTCGCCGCGCGCAAGGTCGGCCTGAAGCCGTTGCGCACCGGCGGCGAGCAGCAGATGCTTGGAACCGATGCGGTCGCCGCCCTGCTGGGCGCGACGACCGCGACCTGAACGACCGACCGACGCGCAGCACCGACACAACCCGACACGGAACGACCGATGGCCCATTTCGACCTGGAACAGCAGGAGCAGATCGACGCGATCAAGACGTGGTGGGAACGCTACGGCAATGCCATCACGATCGTGGTGGTCGTCGTGGCGCTCGGGGTCACCGCCATGTCCGGCTGGCGCTGGCACCAGAACCGGCAGGCCGACGGCGCGTCCGTCCTGTACCTTGCGATCCAGGAAGGCCTGCAGGGGAACAACCAGACGCGGGTACGCGAAGCCGCGGCGCAGCTGATCGACAAGTTCCCGGGCACCGGTTACGCGGTGCTGGCCGCGCTGATCGCGGCGCGCATGGACTTCGACGCCGGGGACAGCAAGACCGCGCGCACGCGGCTCGAGTGGGCCATCGCCAACGCGAAGCAGGACGAGTTCCGCGACCTTGCCCGCTTGCGCCTGGCCGCGGTGCTGATCGACGACCGCGACCTGGTGGCGGCGTTGCGCGTGCTCGATGCCAAGCATGGAAACGCGTTCGATGCGCTGTTCCTCGACCTTCGCGGCGACGTGCTGTTCGCCCAGGGCGACACGAACGCCGCACGCAATGCATACCAGTCGGCGTTCGACAAGCTGGACGAGAAGAGCCCCTATCGTGACCTGGTCCGGTTGAAGCTCGACGCGCTGGGCGAAGCGAGGTGAATCCCGTGCGCCGAGGTCCGAGCGTCGATCCGGTTCCTTCGCGCCGCAGCCTGCTGCGTGCGCTGTCCGTCGCGGGCCTCGCGCCGGCAGCCGTGGCCGGCTGCGGCACCGTCGGCGGCGCCTACGACCGCCTTTTCTCGCGCGCAGTCGACCCCCGGCTGAAGCCCGCGGAGCTGCGCCCGATCAGCCCGAAGGCCGCATTGCGCGTGCTGTGGCAGGGGCAGGTCGGCAACTCGGGACGCTACGTGTTCACCCCTGCCGTCGATGGTGGGCAGGTGTATGCGATCGGCACCGACGGCAATCTTGCGGCGTTCGAGGCGGCCACCGGCCGGGTGTCCTGGCGGCAACAGGTGGTGAAGCCGACCGCCGGCGGGGTCGGCGCAGGCAACGGCCTGGTGGCAGTCGGTGGGCAGAACGGTGAGGTACAGGTCTATCGGCAGGGCGGCAAGCTCGCCTGGGAGACCCGGCTGTCCAGCGAGGTGCTGGCCGCGCCGGGCATCGTCGACGGGCTGGTGGTGGTGCGCACCGGCGACTCGCGCATCTGGGGGCTCGAGGCGGAGACCGGCCGCCAGCGCTGGGTCTACCAGCGTGGCGTGGCCCCGACCCTTTCGGTGCGTACCCATGTCGGATTCACGATCGCACGCGGTGCACTGTTCGCCGGCTTCGGCAATGGCCGCCTGATCGGCCTCGACCTGAAGAGCGGTGCGGTCGGCCTCGACGTGGCGGTTGCGTTGCCGCGGGGGGCGACCGAGCTCGAGCGGGTGGTCGAGATCACCAGCCTGCCTGCATTCGACAACAACCAGGTCTGCGCGGTGGCCTTCCAGGGGCGGGTCGCGTGCTTCGACACGCAGCGCGCATCGCTCGCCTGGTCGCGCGACATTTCCAGCATCGCCGGGCTCGACATGGATTCGCGCGCGATCTACGTGGTCGACGACCGCAGCGTGGTGCATGCGCTGGACCGCGCGTCGGGCGCCAGCCTCTGGCGCCAGGCCTCGCTGCAGCTGCGCAACCTCGGTGCGCCGCGCCTGGTCGGAAAGTCGCTGGTGGTCGGCGATTTCCAGGGCTTCGTGCACCTGCTCGACCCGGAGGACGGCAGCTTCGTCGCACGCCTGCCCACCGATGGCAGCGGCATCGCGATCGATGCCCGTCCCATCGACCGCGGATTCGTGATCCAGACCCGCCTCGGTGGCCTGTACGCGATGGGCGTGGCCGGCTGATCCGATGCAACCCTCCCTGGTGCTGGTCGGACGGCCCAATGTCGGCAAGTCCACGCTCTTCAACCGGCTCACGCAGTCCCGTGATGCGCTGGTTGCCGATTTTCCCGGCCTGACCCGCGATCGTCATTACGGACGCGGCTCGTTCAGCGGCCGGCAGTACCTGGTCGTGGATACCGGCGGCTTCGAGCCGGTGGTGAAAGAGGGCATCGTCCGCGAAATGGCCCGGCAGACGGAACAGGCGATCGACGAGGCGGATGCGATCCTGTTCCTCGTCGACTACCGCACCGGCCTCACGGCGCTCGATCGCGAGATCGCGGCCCGGTTGCGCGTGACCGGCCGTCCGGTGTGGCTTGTCGTGAACAAGGCCGAGGGCATACAGGACGCGATCGCCGGCGCCGATTTCCATTCGCTCGGCATGGGCGTGCCGTGGTCGATCTCGTCGTCCCATGGTGAAGGGGTCGGCGACCTGCTGGCCGACGTGCTCGAGCGCTTTCCCGAGGACGAACCGGAGCCGCCGTCGTCCGAGCCCGAGGCGCCGGATGCGCCGCGCATCGCGATCGTCGGCCGGCCGAATGTCGGCAAGTCGACGCTTGCCAATGCATTGCTCGGCGAAGAGCGCATGCTCGTGTTCGACCTTCCCGGTACCACCCGCGACAGCATCCCGGCCGAGTTCGAGCGGGGCGGGAAGCGGTACACGCTGGTCGATACCGCCGGCATGCGCCGCAGGGCGCGCGTCGACGAAGTGATCGAGAAGTTCTCGGTGATCAAGACACTGAAGGCGATCGACGATTGCAACGTCGCGGTGCTGGTGCTCGATGCGCGCGACTCGGTCAGCGACCAGGACGCGCATATCGCCGGCTACATCCTCGAGGCGGGACGTGCGCTGGTGGTCGTGGTCAACAAGTGGGACGGCCTGCCGTCCGAGGCGCGCGCCCGGGTGAAGGACGACATCGAGCGCCGGCTCGGCTTTCTTTCCTTCGCGCGCACGCTGTTCGTTTCCGCGAAGCGGGGCACCGGCCTGAATGCGCTGCTGCCGGCGGTGGATGCAGCCTACCGGGCTGCGACACTGCGCCTGCCTACGCCGAAGCTGACCCGCGCCCTGCTCGCCGCGGTCGAGAAGCAGAATCCGCCGCGTTCAGGGTTCTCGCGCCCGAAGCTGCGCTATGCGCACCAGGGCGGGATGAATCCGCCGATCGTGGTCATCCACGGCAACTCGCTCGACGCGGTTCCGGCGAGCTACCGTCGATACCTCGAGCACATGTTCCGTTCGACCTTCCGGCTCGAGGGAACACCGCTTCGCATCCAGTTCAAGAGCGGCACGAATCCCTATGAAGGCCGGCCGCGCACGCCCGGTTGAAGGTGCAGGTTGGACAGCGGTGTGTTGCGGCGCAACGGGTGGCTTTGCCCTGAAAAATCCAGTACAGTGGTTTCTCAAAAATAAGCGAGGGAACGCCACGTGAGCGCTAAGGGACAACTGCTTCAGGATCCTTTCCTCAACACGCTCCGCAAGGAGCACGTGCCGGTGTCGATCTACCTGGTGAACGGCATCAAGCTCCAGGGCCAGATCGAATCGTTCGACCAGTACGTGGTGCTGTTGAAGAACACGGTGACGCAGATGGTCTACAAGCATGCCATCTCCACCGTGGTGCCGGCGCGCGCGGTCAGCATCCACTACGAATCGCCGGCCGACAGCTGAGCCCGACATTGCACAAACCGTTGAGCCGATAGCCGCCGGATGTTCGAACGGCCAGACACAGGCAGTCGTGCGCTGCTGGTCTCCCTCGGATCATCCGAGCGGGACTACGAAGAGAGCCTTGCCGAGTTGCGCGAGCTCGCGTCCTCGGCCTGCCTCGAAGTCGCGGGCATCGTGGGTGGCGGGCGCAACCGGATCGATCCGTCGACCTATGCCGGATCCGGGAAAGTCGCCGAGATTGCCGCACTGCGGTCCGAGCTCGACGCGTCCGTGGTCATCTTCAACAACGAGCTGAGCCCGGCCCAGGAACGCAACCTCGAGCGGGCGCTCGAGTGCCGGGTCGTCGATCGCACGACCCTGATCCTCGACATCTTCGCGCAGCGTGCCCGCAGCCACGAGGGCAAGCTGCAGGTCGAGCTTGCGCAACTCGACCATCTCGCCACGCGGCTTGTCCGCGGCTGGACACACCTCGAGCGCCAGAAGGGTGGCATCGGGTTGCGCGGTCCGGGCGAAACGCAGCTCGAGACCGACCGCCGGCTGCTGGGCAAGCGGGTCAAGGTGCTGAAAGAGAAGCTGCAGAAGGTCGAACGCCAGCGGGCGACCCAGCGGCGCTCGCGGGCCCGCGGGGCAGCGCTGTCGGTTTCGCTGGTCGGCTACACGAATGCCGGCAAGTCGACCCTGTTCAATGCGCTCACCCATGCCGGTACCTATGCCGCGGACCAGCTGTTCGCCACCCTCGACACGACCAGCCGCCGGATGTTTTCACCGGCTGGGCGCAACATCGTGCTGTCGGATACGGTAGGCTTCATCCGCGACCTGCCGCATGAACTGGTCGCGGCATTCAGGGCGACACTCACCGAGACGGCGCAGGCCGACCTGCTGCTGCACGTGGTCGACTTCGCGAGCAGCGACCGCGATCGACAGATTCGAGAAGTGAACCGGGTGCTGGCGGAGATCGGTGCAGATGCCGTGCCGCAGATCCTGGTGTGCAACAAGATCGACCGGGTATCGATCGAGCCGAAGGTGGTGCGAGACGACCTGGGCGACCTGACGAGCGTATCGCTGTCTGCGCTCACCGGGGCCGGGGTGGACCTGCTGAGGTCGACCCTGGATGATTTCTTCGATCGTGCTGAACGTGATCCGGCGTCGATGCCGGACGAGGGGGGCGACATGCAGTTGAACGGGATGCCGATGGCACCTGCCACTGCGGTCGTCGATGCGGACACATGGACCGGTGGTCCGGGCGGCGCCAGGAGCGGGTAACGATGGGTTTGAACGACAACCAGTGGGGAAAACGCGGCGGCGGAAGCAGCGGCGGGGGTGGCGGCGGCGGGGGCGGAAACAACCAGGGACCGCCCGACCTCGACGAACTGTGGCGGCGGTTCAGCCGCAAGCTGAACGACCTGATGGGCAACCGCAAGCAGGGGCCGCGCGAAGTCGGTACCGGCGGCGGTGGCAACGGCGGCGGCTTCAGTGGCGGAAACTTCACGTCCGGGCAGTGGCGCAACGGCGGCCTGCTGATCGGCGGCGTGGTCTTCCTGCTCTGGATCGCCAGTGGCGTCTACATCGTCGCGCCGGCCGAGCGGGGCGTCGTGCTGCGGTTCGGCAAGTTCGTCGAAGAGACCAACCCCGGGCCACGCTGGCACCTGCCATGGCCGATCGAGCGCGCAGAGGTGGTGAACGTCTCGGGCGTGCGCACCGTCGAGATCGGCTATCGCAACAACCCACGCAACAAGGTGCTGCGCGAATCCCTGATGCTCACCGACGACGAGAACATCGTCGACGTGCAGTTCGCGGTGCAGTACACCCTGTCTTCCGGCCGTGACTTCCTGCTCAACGTGCGCAATCCCGACGAAACGGTGCTGCAGGCGGCCGAAACCGCCATCCGGCAGGTGGTCGGCATCCGCCGGATGGATGCGGTGCTTTACGAAGACCGCGGCGGCGTCCAGGCAGACGTGCTCAAGGTGATGCAGGGCCTGCTCGACCGCTACAACCTGGGCATCCTGATCAGCAACGTGACGATGCAGTCGGCGCAGCCGCCCGAGCAGGTGCAGGCGGCCTTCGACGATGCGGTGCGCGCCGGCCAGGATCGGGAGCGCCAGAAGAACGAAGGCGAAGCCTATGCCAACGACGTGATACCGCGGGCACGCGGTGCAGCGGCGAGGCTGGCTGAAGAGGCGGAAGGCTACCGCCAGCGGGTGGTCGCCACGGCAGAGGGTGAAGCCACCCGCTTCCGGCTGGTGGTCGAAGAGTACAACCGCGCGCCGCGCGTCACCCGCGACCGCCTGTACATCGATGCGATGAACACGGTGATGACCAACGCCACCAAGGTGGTGGTCGACCAGAGGCAGGGCAGCAACCTGTTGTTCCTGCCGCTGGACAAGCTGCTTGCGGCAACGGGTGCTGCTGCCGGCCAGGCAGTCAATCCCGGCGATGCCGTTGCATCCGCAGCACCTGCCTCCAAGCCGGCCCCGGTCGACCCGGCGGCCACGTCCCCTGAAACCGCACGCTCTCGCGAGGCTTTCCGCAGCCGCGAGAGGGAGCAGCGTCAATGAAACCCAGCGTAACCCTCGTCATCGCCGCAGCACTGGTCGCGCTCGTCGCGATCAGCATGAGCGTCTTCGTCGTCGACCAGCGGCAGAGCGCGGTCGTCCTGCGCCTGGGCACCATCGCGCAGGTGGTCGAGACTCCGGGCCTGAAGTTCAAGATCCCGATCATCGATACGGTCCGCTATTTCGACAGGCGCATCCTGACCATCGACGCGCCGGAGCCGGAGCGCTACCAGACGTCCGAGAAGAAGAACGTGCTGGTCGATTCGTTCGTCAAGTGGCGCATCGTCGACGTGCGGCAGTACTTCATCGCGGTGCAGGGCAACGAGGCTGCAGCGGTGAACCGCCTGTCTCAGACCATCAACTCGGCGCTTCGCTCCGAGTTCGGTTCGCGCACCGTGAACGACGTCATCTCGGGCGAGCGGCAGAAGATCACCGAGCTGGTGCGCGAACGCGCCGACAAGGACGGGCGGGCGATCGGCATCGAAGTGGTCGACGTGCGCATCAAGCGGGTCGACTACACGCAGGAGGTGAGCGAATCGGTGTACCGCCGGATGGAAGCCGAGCGCAAGAGCGTGGCGAACGAGCTGCGCTCGACCGGTGCGGCGGAAGGCGAGAAGATCCGAGCCGACGCCGATCGTCAGCGCGAGATCATCCTGGCCGAGGCGTTCAGGGACGCGGAGCGGATCCGCGGTGAAGGCGATGCACGGGCGTCGGCGCTGTACACCGCGGCGTTCCAGTCCAATGCAGAGTTCTTCGCGTTCTACCGCAGCCTCGAGGCCTACAAGCGCAGCTTCGCGGGCCGCAACAACGTGTTCGTGCTCGAGCCCAATTCCGAGTTCTTCCGCTACTTCCGCTCGGCGGGTTCGCCACAGCGGTGACGGCGAGGCGGGTCGGCTTTCGCCGATCCGCCGCTGCGCCACTGCGCGAGGCGCCAGGGTCGACCGCAGATGGATATCGGCAGCGCGCTCCTTCTGGCACTGGCACTGATGCTGGTCCTCGAAGGGGTGCTGCCATTCCTGGCCCCCCGGCTCTGGCGGGAGACGTTCGCCCGCCTGGTGGCGCTGTCCGACGGCCAGCTGAGATTCGTGGGCCTGGCCTCGATGCTGGCCGGCGTAACGCTGTTGTCGTGGCTCCGTTAGAATAAGGGGTTTGCCGCCGTCGGTGGCCTCATGGACCGGGCCCCGGTGCCGATTCGCCGGCCAGGGCCGGGGCCGACGTTTGCTTGCCGGCGACATCCACCCGTCCCCACGATCCAGACCATGCGCAACTGGCAGCTTCCCGCCCATATCGAAGACATACTGCCGCCCCAGGCACAGCGGGTGGAGTCACTGCGCGGGCGCCTGCTCGAGCTGTTCCGCACCCGCGGCTACCAGGTGGTGATGCCCCCGCTGCTCGAGTACGTGGATTCGCTCAGGGTCGGCACCGGCCTTGACCTCGACCTGCGCACGTTCAAGCTCGTCGACCAGTTGTCCGGGCGCCAGATGGGCTTGCGCGCCGACATAACGCCGCAGGTGGCACGCATCGACGCGTACCTTGCTCAGCGCCCGGGCGTGGCGCGCTATGCCTACTGCGGCAGCGTGCTGCATGCCCGGCCCGCAGCGGACAATGCGCGGCGTGAGCTGTTGCAACTCGGTGCCGAACTGTTCGGCCATCCGTCCGTCGAGAGCGACGTCGAGGTCCAGCAGTTGATGCTGCAGGCGCTGGCCCTGGCCGGCATACCCGACGTGCACCTGGACCTCGGCCATGTCGCGGTGTTCCGCACGCTGGTCTCCCGGGCGGGCATCGACGAGACGCTCGAGGCCTCGCTGTTCAGCGCGCTCCAGGGCAAGGACATGCCGCTGGTCCAGGCGCTGACCGAAGCGATCGCATCGCCCTGGCGCGAGGCCCTGCGCCGCCTGCCCGAGTTGTACGGAGACCGTGGCGTGCTGGATGCCGCTGCCCGCGCGCTGCCGGCGCTGCCCGAGATCATGCGGGCCCTCGGCGAGCTGGCGGCAATGGCCGACGCCACGCCGGCTGGCGCCGCGACCCTGCATTTCGACCTTGCGGAGCTGCGCGGTTACCACTATCACAGTGGCGTCGTGTTCGCGGCCTACACGGCCGGGCATGCGACGGCGATCGCGGCGGGTGGCCGGTACGACGAAGTGGGGCGGGCGTTCGGCCGCGCCCGCCCGGCGACCGGCTTCAGCCTGGACCTGATCGAGCTGTGCGCCATCGTCGGTCCCGAACCACGCGCCGGCGCGGTGGTCGCACCGGCCGGCAACGACGCGGCGCTGCTCGCGGCGGTCGAGGCGCTGCGTGCGGCAGGGGAGATCGTCGTGGTAGACCTGCCGGGCGACGAGCGCCCGGTGGCCGGACTGAATTGCAGCCGGGCGCTGGTACAGCGCGCTGGCCAGTGGCGGGTCGAACCGCTTTGACGACGCGCGCGGCGCGATCCTTCCGCCGTGCATCGAACGAACAACTGCACAAGAATCTCGAGGCGGAACTCATGGGTAGAAACGTCGTTGTGATCGGGTCCCAGTGGGGCGACGAAGGCAAGGGAAAGATCGTCGACTGGTTGACCGACCATGCGCAGGGTGTCGTGCGCTTCCAGGGCGGGCACAACGCCGGGCATACGCTGGTGATCGGCGGACGCAAGACCGTGCTGCGGCTGATTCCCTCGGGCATCCTGCGCGAAGGCGTCGAGTGCTACATCGGCAATGGCGTGGTGATCTCGCCGGAAGCGCTGATCAAGGAGATCGTCGAGCTCGAGACCGCCGGCGTCGAACTGCGCTCCCGCCTGCGGATCAGCGAGGCCTGCCCGCTGATCCTGCCGCACCACGTGGCGATCGACCATGCGCGCGAGGCTGCGCGCGGCGAGAACAAGATCGGCACCACCGGGCGCGGCATCGGGCCGGCCTACGAGGACAAGGTCGCGCGGCGTGCGCTGCGCGTCCAGGACCTGTTCCACCGCGAGCGGTTCGCGGCGAAGCTGGCTGAAGTGCTCGAGTACCACAACTTCATGCTCGAGCATTACTACAAGGTGGCGACCGTCGATTTCCAGAAGACACTCGACGACGCCATGCTGCTCGCCGAGAAGCTCAAGCCGATGGTTGCCGACGTGCCGCGCATGCTCTACGACGCGCACCGGGCGGGCCGCAACCTGCTGTTCGAAGGTGCCCAGGGGACGCTGCTCGACGTCGACCATGGCACCTATCCGTTCGTCACGTCCAGCAATTGCGTCGCCGGCGCCGCGGGCACCGGGTCCGGCATGGGGCCGCACCTGCTGCACTACGTGCTGGGTATCACCAAGGCTTACACCACTCGCGTGGGCTCGGGTCCGTTCCCCACCGAACTCGACGACGATGTCGGGCGCCACATCGCCGCGCGAGGCAACGAGTTCGGTTCGGTCACGGGGCGGCCGCGGCGCTGCGGCTGGTTCGACGCGGCGGCGATCAAGCGCGCCATCCAGATCAACGGCCTGTCCGGCCTCTGCGTGACCAAGCTCGACGTGCTCGACGGCATGGAGTCGCTGCGCATCAACGTGGGCTACCGCATGGACGGAGAGGCGGTGGACATCCTGCCCTTCGGCGCGGAGAACCTCGCGCGCTGCGAACCGATCTACGAAGAGGTGCCGGGCTGGTCCGCGAGCACCGTGGGCATCCGCGAGTACGACGCGCTGCCGCCGGAGGCACGCAACTACCTCAAGCGGATCGAAGCCATCTCCGGCGTGCCGATCGACCTGATCTCGACCGGGCCGGACCGGGACGAAACGATCGTGATGCGCCACCCGTTCAAAGCCTGACCACGCGGGCGTCAACGATGGCCGACCTTTACGTTTCCTGGGATGACTACCTTCGCGACAACGAACGACTCGCGCGCGACGTGCATCGTTCGGGCTGGTCCTTCGACCAGATCGTCTGCATCGCCCGCGGCGGGCTGCGGGTGGGCGACACGCTCTCCCGCATCTTCGACATCCCGCTGGCGATCATCTCCACCCAGTCCTATGGCGGAGAAGCGGGCACGGTGCGCGGGCATATCCGCGTGGCCGAGCACCTGACGATGACCACCGCGCGCATGGGTACGCGCATCCTGCTGGTCGACGACCTGGTCGACTCCGGCATCACGCTCGACGTGGTCAAGCGGCACCTGGAGACCGCATTCGAGGCGACCGAGGAAGTCCGCACGGCAGTGCTCTGGTACAAGGCGGTGTCCATCGTCAAGCCGGACTACTTCGTGCACTACCTGCCGGAGAATCCCTGGATCCACCAGCCGTTCGAACGTTACGACCTGATGGATGCCGACGAACTGCTCGAGGACCACGCGCAGGGGGCGCAGGGGGTCAGGTCTTGAGTCTTGCCCGATGTCTGGCAGGATGCCGTTGACGGGTCCTGTCCGACGGCGTAACCCTGCTCGCCGCCGGGCATCGATTCACTGGAGTGCAGCGATGATGCGTTCCCGCGTAAGCGGGAGATCGCGCACCCGCACGCCCAGCGCATGCGCGAGCGCGTTGCCGACCGCCGCAGCGGTCGGCCCGGTCGGTGTCTCGCCGGCCCCCAGGGGTTCTGCGTCCCGACGGTCGATCAGGTGCACCTCGACCTGCGGCACCTCGGAGAAGGTCAGCACCGGATAGGTCTCCCAGTCGCGCGACAGGATCCGTTCGCGGTCGAAGTCGACCTGTTCCTTCAGCGTCCAGCTCAGCGCCTGCAGGATGCCGCCTTCGGTCTGGTTCAGGATGCCGTCCGGGTTGATCGCCAGGCCGACATCGACCGCGGCGACCATGCGCGTGACCTTGAACCCGGGTTCGAGGACGACCTCGGCGACGATCGCGATGTAGCCGTAGCCGTTCTTGTACTGGGCGAACGCGATGCCGCGTCCCTTCGTGCCATCGGTTTCCTCGTGCGGCACCCAGCCGGCCTTCTGCGCCGCCAGTTCGATCACCGCGCGGGCGCGCGGGTCCTTCATGTGGCGCAGCCTGTACTCGACCGGGTCGGCGCCGCAGGCCAGTGCCAGTTCGTCGATGAACGATTCGCCGGCAAACACGTTGGCATACGCGCCCAGTGCGCGCAGCGTGGACGCTCGCAGCGGCAGCTCCTCGACCCGGTGCGCGACGACCTTCTGGTTGGGCAGCGCGTAGATCACTTCCGCATTGCGCGCCATGCCGCCGCCACCGGACATCGCCGGGTCGCCCTGCGGGATGCGCGCCACCGGCGTCCCGAGGTGCCAGGCGGCCAGCAGCGACACGCTCGGTTCGGTGGTGACCACCACGCCGGGGCGCTGGGTATGGCCGTTGCTCCACAGGTCGAGCGCCCAGTCGACGATGTTGCCGTCGCCGTCGACCGATGCACGCGTCTTGACCACCATCGCCGGGCCGAGCGGTTCCCAGGCGAACTCGTCGTCGCGCATCCACTGCAGCATCACCGGCCGTCCCGGTACGGCACGCGCCAGCAGCACCGCGTCGAGCGCCGCATCGTCCGCGCCGTTGTGGCCGTAGCAGCCCGGGCCGTCGACATGGTGCGCCACCACCGATTCCAGCGGCAGCTCGAACACCTGTGCCAGTTCGCGCTGCAGCGGATAGACGCCCTGGCTGTGCGTCCAGACCTCGATGCCGCCGTCGTCGAAGGTGGCCAGCGCCGCCGACGGCCCGAGCGATGCATGGGCGACATAGGGCTTCGAATAGCGCGCCTCCAGCGTCTTCTTCGCCCGTGCCAATGCCGCCGCGTCGCGCCGCTCGACGATCACCGTGTCGGTGGTGTCGCGGGTCTCGATGAAGCGGTAGATGTCGGTGGCGTCGGTCGGGATCGCCTGCTCGGTCCAGCGCGAACCCGCGATCATCGCCTTGCGCGCCTTCACCGCCTGTTCCTCGCGCTCGGCGACCACGCCCAGGAAGTCGCCGTCGCGCACCACCGCGACCACGCCCGGCAGCGCGCGGATCGCCGCCTCGTCGATCGACACGAGCTTCGCGCCGAACGACGGGGGCCTGGCGACCCGGCCATGCAACATGCCCGGCCGCTTCATGTCGGCGACGAAGCGTGGCCGGCCGAGGAGCTTGTCGGGGATGTCCAGCCGCCGCTCGCTGCGCCCGACCACCGTGTAGCGTGCCACCGGCTTCACGGGCGCCTGCCCGGTCGCCTCGCGCGCCAGCAGTTCCGCATGGGGAAGGTCCCAGTAGCTGGTCTCGCGGATGCGGTCGGCGCCGGTGATGCGGCCTTCCTCGACCACCAGCCGGTCGGCCGGGATGTCGAGCCGGCGGGCCGCCTCGGCGAGCAGCACCGCGCGCACCTCGGCGCAGGCCGAGCGCATCGCGCTGCCGCCCTCGGAGATGGAACGGCTGCCGGAGGTATGGCCCTCGTCCGGCGTGAGCTGCGTATCGGCGTCGACGATGCGTACCTGCTCGAACGACAGGTCGAGTTCCTCGGCGGCGATCTGCGTCATCGCGGTGATGACGCCCTGGCCGAGCTCGACGCGGCCGGTGAACACCGTGGCGGTGCGGTCGTCGTTGAATTTCACCCAGCGGTCGAGCCTCGGGTTCGCCGACAGCATCGGCGGCACCTTGATCGAAGCGCTCATGTGGACGCTCCTGCCGTCGCGCGTTGACCCGCGGCGCGCTGGATCGCACGGATGATGCGCGCCTGGGTGCCGCAGCGGCACAGGTTGCGGTCCATGGCTTCCTTGATCTCGTCGAGCGTCGGATCGGGCGACCGCTCGAGCAGGGCGGTGGCCGACATCAGCATGCCGGAGATGCAGTAGCCGCACTGAACCGCCTGTTCATCGAGGAAGGCCTGCTGCAGGCGCGACATCGTGCCGCCGGCCGCCAGCCCCTCGACCGTGGTCACCTGCTTGCCGGCGACCGACCACAACGGCGTGTCGCAGGCGTTCACCGGGTGGCCGTCCAGCAGCACCGTGCAGGCGCCGCACTGGCCGAGGCCGCAGCCGAACTTCGCGCCCTTCAGGTCGAGGTCGTTGCGCAGCACATAGAGCAGCGGCGTGTCGGGTTCTGCAGGCACTGCATGCTCTGTGCCGTTGACGGTGAAGCGGGTCGGTTCGGTTAGACTCATTGCGAAGGGTGCCGGATCGAACGTGCATGGATGGGGCGGGGGAGTCCTGAAGTAGAAATGAAATCCCCCGGGCATACAAGCGGCGGCACCGCACGACAGGGGAGGATGCGGGAAATGCAGGAAATGAGATCCGAAGTGCGCGACGGCATGCAGGTCGAATGGAACGTGCCGATCACGATGGACGATGGGGTGGTGCTGCGCGCCGACGTGTTCCGCCCGCTTGGCGACGGCCGTTACCCGGTGGTGCTGAGCAGCGGCCCCTATGCGAAGGGCCTCGAGTTCGAGGAGGGCTATCCGGCGAACTGGAGGCGGCTGGTCAAGTCGGCGCCCGAGGTGCTCGAGGGCTCCAGCAACAAGTACCAGAACTGGGAACTGGTCGACCCCGAGAAGTGGGTGCCCGACGGGTACGCCTGCGTGCGCGTCGATTCGCGCGGCGCAGGCTGCTCGCCCGGCGTGATCGACTGCTGGTCGGCGCGCGAGGCGGTCGATCTCGCCGCCTGCATCGAATGGGCAGGCTCCCGGGACTGGAGCAACGGCAAGGTCGGCGTCAACGGCATCTCGTACTACGCGATGAACCAGTGGCAGGTGGCCGGCCTGCGGCCGAAGCACCTGGCTGCGTTGTGCATCTGGGAAGGTTCTTCCGACTACTACCGCGAACTGTCCCGCCACGGCGGCATCCTGTGCGACTTCCTCGATTCCTGGTACCGGCGGCAGGTCACTTCGGTGCAGTACGGTGTCGGCGAGCGCGGGGCGAAGAGCGCGGTGACCGGCGAGCCGGTCGCCGGCCCGGTCACGCTGCCTGACGCCGAGCTTGCGGCCAACCGCGTCGACCTCGGTGGCGAAGCGCGCAACCGGACGCTGGTCGACGACTACTACCGCGCCCGCATGCCCGCGTTCGAGAAGATGGACACGCCGATGCTCTCCAGCGGGAACTGGGGCGGCATGGGCCTGCACACCCGCGGCAACTTCGAAGGCTTCCTGCGCGCCGCCTCGACGCAGAAATGGCTCGAGGTGCATGGCGACACCCACTTCACCCATTTCTACAGCAACTACGGCATCGCGCTGCAGAAGCGCTTCCTCGGGCATTTCCTGAAGGGGGAGGACAC